>JAAYNF010000169.1 GCA_012520975.1 Clostridiaceae bacterium
ACACTGCCGATAAGATCAGGGCTCTCATCGAGCGGCAAAAAGAGAAGAAAGCTTGGGAGTTTATCTTCCTTGGAGCCAATATCGATGCGGTTGCAACCGCTGCGCGATACGGTATTTCCGCTGACAGGGCTGTGGACTATCTGGCTGATAGTAAAGGCACAAGTTATAATTTTAAAATTATGGCAAAAACTGTGGCTAAGTTTCGTGAGTCGGGAACTGTTGACGAGGCCTGCCTTGATGAAATCCGCAAGGATGTGAAACATCGACATATGTCGTAAACGATTGCAAAATAAAACAACCGACCCGTCGGTCAATTCTAATCTACGGCTTCATTCGTGCTGTTTTGGCGATGAAAGCGCTAGTCATGACCCGTAAATGAAGCGAAAAAATATTCATTGCATTTGCGCGTCGTTTTCGAAGCGATTATTGTGAATTTACACTCCTGAAATGACCCGCAAATGCAACGAAAAAATATTCATTGCATTTATGCATTGCTTTTTGTATAATCATTCTCAGGAGGTAGCGTATGAAAGAGGGCAAAACTTTAGAGTTCAAAGCAAAAATTTCGAACACATTTTTGAAAACTGTTAGTGCTTTTTCAAATTTCGGAGATGGAACGATTCTTTTTGGAGTTGACGATGAAGGCAACGTCGTGGGTATTGAGGATATTAAAAAAGCCTGCTTAGATATTAAAAATCAAATAAATGATAATATAAGGCCGAAACCTGATTTTGCAATCAATATTGTAAAAGGTAATGTGATAGAGCTGAAGGTTTTTGAAGGGAAATCAAAACCATATTTCTATAGAGCAAAGGCTTATAGAAGAAGCGACACAGCCAGTATAGAAATTGATGGGTTAGAGCTTAGGCATTTGGTATTGGAGGGTTCAAACCTTTTTTATGATCAGCTTGCTTCAAAGGAAAGAGAACTCAGTTTTACCTGCCTTGAGGAAAAACTGAAAAAAACCATTAACATTACTGCATTGGATAATGACATATTGCGCTCCCTTGGTTTCTACACAAAAGATATGCAATACAATAATGCCGCTGCTCTATTTGCAGATAAAAATCAATTTTGGGGTGTTGATGTTGTTCGATTTGGAGATACGATAAACGAGATATTGGATAGGGAAACAATTTACAATAATTCCCTTCTCGAACAGTACGACAGGGCATTGGAGCTATACAGGAAATACTATCAATCCGAAGTCATTGAAGCTTCAGTGCGTGAAAAGCATGAACTCGTACCTGAAGCGGCATTTAGGGAGGCCCTTGCGAATGCCTTGGTTCACAGGGACTTTGGTGTGAATGCACATGTCAGAATAGCGATGTTTAAAGATAAAATCGAAATTTCTTCGCCCGGAGGGCTTCCTTCAGGTGTAAAAAAAGAAGAATACATCAAGGGTACTATTTCGGTCTTAAAAAATCCTATTATCGGAAACCTATTTTTCAGGCTGGGTTTGATAGAAGCCCTCGGAACCGGGATCAGACGTATAAATGAAGCGTACAGAGATCATGATATAAAACCTATTTACACGATATTGGATAGGAGTATAACAATAGAACTTCCGACAACGACGGCAAGATATGAAATAACAAGAGATGAATCCAAGATCATTACCGCACTGGAAGGCGGACTATGCTTATCCAGCAGTGAACTTGCAGACCAGATAGGATATAGCAAGAGCAAAGTTTTGCGGTTGATCAACGGCTTGATAGACAAAAGGTATGTCTCTGTTTTGGGCGGGGGAAGAAGCACAAGATATAAAGTAAGGTAACGCACACATGGCAAACAGAATGCCTCGGCTCACATGAGCCGAGGCATTCGCATTTTTCAGCAACCGCGTACCGGGGGCCGCTACAATGTCGTATCAAATTTTGCGCTGACCGATCCGCTGACCGAGAAGAGGAAGAGGTTGAGACTATAGGATACTTTTGCTGAACATGTCAGTTTCCACTCATCCGGTTTGTTTTTGACAGGCATCGACTCGATCGTTCCTCTTGCATCGAGATAGAAACTGATGATGTTATAGCGTTTTCCGCCCACCTTGATTCCGCCTTCCAGACCTCCTTTAAGATAGAGGGTGAGGATGAATTTCGGGCCATCATATTCTCCGTCCCCATCCTGGTCGTACTGGGCGTAGTAGCCTCCATCCGCACCGGCATAGATAAAGCCTCGCAGGTAGACGATCGACACATCAATGCTGCGCTCAAAGCCGAACTCGACCTTGGCCTTGATGATATTTGCGCCGTCGTCCGACAGGCGGAAACCAAGGCCCAGTCCCACGCGATAGATGCCGACATTGCCGGCCAGTGTCTCCGGATATCCGACGTACACGCCGAAGAGTTTGGGGCTGAACTCAAAGCCCAGCGATCCGCTGAGTTTAATGGCGACCATGTCGATTTCATTGAGCGTCATGCTGAAGGAGAAGTAGCGATCCGGATGGCTGTAGAGAATACTGACGTCACCCACGTGCTTGAAGCCGTCGCTCATAGGATTGAGGATTACCTCCACGTCCAGCGGCAGATAGAGGCCTCCCGATGCCTCCACCAGCGGCCCGTCTTCAAAGCCGAAGTAGAGGTCGCGCACCTGTGCAACTTTCTTAATGTTGAGAGTCCCTTTGATTGCGGCGCAGAACTTGCCATCTTCGCTGCGATCGACCGGCAGATTTGTGATGAACTCTTTCATCTGCGCTTTTCCTTCCGGGAAGACCAGGTGCTTCTGCTCATCGCGCTCCACGATCATGTTACTGACGACGAGTCCGGAGAACTTGTCCATGGAACCCAAACCCACATCGAGTTCTCCGCCGCCGTCCTTTTTCAGCAACCCGATCGAAAAGTAACAGCGCGCATTGTCGACGTCGTAGCCGAAACGGGTAATGGTATCGATCGGCAGCTCTCCGAGACTTCCGAGGAATCCGAGATCCAGGTTTTCTGCTTCGAACTCGATGAGCCCCTGTTCAATCTGCGAGATCGCTTTTTCGGCTTCCTCCATCGCTTCTTTGCCTTTTTGGACATCTGACGCCAGAAACACCGGAGGATACATGGCCACCACCGGAACAGACGACTGCAGGCCCTGATCTTGAGGGCTTGATGCCAGGCGTTTGGGAACCAGAACGCCTTTTACATCGATGCACCCGTCAAAACTGGTTTCGAGCACCGAGTAAGACTTATCATAGATCACGACCGGCAATTCCGGCTCCGGTCCTTTAAGCGTATCCAGCGAGATGCAGTCCGTGGTCTCTGAACCTATCGCGATCTCTTCCGAGAGAAGAACCGAGCCCCAGAGCGAGAGGCGCGTGGCCGTACCGGGCTCCACGGTCTTGGAGAGATACTCAAAGTTGATTTCCCGGATATCCAGAGAGAATCCCTGCATATGGACCGGGGCGGTCTTGTCCAAGGTCGCCCAGCCATGCAGCTTATCGGCATTATTGCCCGCAAAGGTGTCGGTCTTTTTCGCGGGAACCACCATGGTCGTAAACTTCATCGGCTCTTTCAGCTGAATTTCCGGCGTTGTCAGCTCCACCGCTCCGCCGAAGCGCATTCCTTCCTTTTCCAGGAACCCCCCGTCGATGGTGAGGGTCGTGCCCGGCCCCACGAAGTCTTTTATTACCGTGGGCGCGACCGAGCAAAGGAATTCACCGCCTTTTGCGTTTTCATTGTCTTCCTTATTGGTGTAGAGCTTGACCTTCACCTTGTTGTTATTGAACAACTCCAGCGCCACTTCGGCGTCGATCTCCAGGTTGACCTTATTGGCATACATGTCGAGAAGACAGTTGAACACCGTTACATCCGTAAAGCCGCCGAGCTGGTCACCGAAAGAGGCGGGAACCCCCTCTTCGTTATAAAGGAAGGTCTGGTAGTTGAAGCCGTTGAGATCATAAATCATCTCGCCCTCGGCCAACTTGAAGTCTATGGTCTTATTAGGATCCCTTGCCCTTACAAAGGCCGGCGGCAGCGTCAGATGACCGCCCTTAAAGACCATTCCCACCCAGAAAGGCTTCTCGGTCTCCCGGGGTGTCTCAGACCCTTTTGTTGCCGGGAAAGCCGCATTCCGGTCAAGATCGATGCTGACCTCCATGGGCGATACGATGATTCCCTGCGCGCGCTGATCATCCATCTTGAGACTTCGTTCCGCCACACGTACAGGCGTGAGATTGGCGGATTCGACAAGGAATCCCTCGCCCATCCAGTTGCTTACGTCAAATTCCGCAAAGGCGCAGTTTTTTTGCATATCCGGATCCGCAGGAA
>JAAYNF010000170.1 GCA_012520975.1 Clostridiaceae bacterium
GATCCGGAGCCCGGCTGGGAAAAATACATCGAGCGGGCTTTGCCATATGCGGAAAAATACAACGTCCGCATGTGCACCGAGGTTCATCGGCCGACCACATTAAGAAGGCAGCATATTTTTGACTACCTTGAGTTTATCGAGCGGACCGGCACCGAACACTTCGGTTTCAATGTTGATTTCGGCACCTTCCAGAATCGGCCGATTCCGGGCGCCACAGGCTCTTTTGCCGAAAGAGATCTGAAGTGTCTTGAAGACTACAGCAAGCCGGAAGATGTCTTGGCCGTGTTGCCGTACGCATATGCCTGCCACGCCAAATTCAATTATATTGATGAAAACTTCGAAGAAAAAACCATTCCTTACCGGGAGGTTTTGGAAATCATGGTCAATAACGGCTGGAGCGGCTTCCTCCTTTCGGAATATGAAGGGCCCCGCCGTGATGATTTTGCGTTCCTCGGCGATCAACTGCGTCGTCAGCACGTTATGCTAAGCCGAATTCTCGGTTACTGACTCTGGGGAGGTGTAAGTAAAGTGGTAGAACACGAAAGAATCCAATTAAGAGGTTTTCATAACACATACGATGAGAATGGTCGGGCCGATGGCTTTGAATTTTGTTTCCGTACCGGCTACTACAAAGGAATCTGGCTTTCTCAGTTTCGAGTCGGCGATGTGATTGTTGATGGAGAGGTTTTTCCCAAAGATACGATCATCTGGAATTTTTATGGTTATGACTACACTCGGGAAGAAATGTACGACCGCATGGATATTTACTGGCAGGTCAATGATCTGGCCACCGTCAAGGTTAAAAAGCCGGGTGGCTTGACTCAGGGCTATCACGATGTGGATGTCCAGATCGGCTGGGTCTGCAACTATAACAGTGAACCGGAAAAGGAATTCGATGGCAGCGGGCTGGGTAACGCCGTCGGTATGTTCGGCGGCGCGACCAACATGCGGCGAATGCTGCTGGTAAGATAGACAACTGAAATTACAGCGTAACAACTGATCCCCCTTCAAGGAAGTTTCTCAACTTCTTTGAAGGGGGTTTAATAAGTTCAAATAAAAAACAACATCAGCTCAACAGGTTCTTCAAGAATTTATAATCCATTTCGGCGGCGACGATGGCCTCCCCGGCAAGGTTTTTGCCGATATGATAGTACTCGCGTTCGTTGACAAATGCGGCATTGTCTTGTGTTTCAACAGCAGCATCGCGCAGGTCTTCCCAATCGATCAGTCCTATTCCAAGCTCCACGTTCCAGTTGCGGGAATTGTACATCAGTGCAGCCGCTTGGGCCGGAAATTTGGGCGGTCCGCCGGCTTTCAGGACATCATCGGCCAGCATTTTGGCCAGCGCCATATATTGTTGTGGGAAATGCTCATATTCTGCTTCTGTTTGCGCAATTTTATCGCACTCTTTAACGTGAATGATCGGGAAACGGCCCGGATACTTACGAACATACGCCGCACAGTCAATACCGGCCATCTGACCCCAGCCGACGTCAAACTCAAAACCGACGAGGTCGGGATCGGTATTTTGGATCAAAATATCGTAGGCGCGTGTGTCCTCGACTTTAATGAATTCATTGGAGTGATTGTGATACAGCGTCTTGAGGCCGAAGCGGGCGGTGTTGCGGCCAATATCATTCAGTTGCTGGGCAATTTGTTCCAGCTCTTCCCGGGTACTCGGATGGCCATGGAGCGAAGTCACCGTAAAGCGTGCCCCCATTGTCTGACCAAACGCCAATTCTTCATCGGTCTTCAGACCCATCACCGAAATAACGTCAAGTCCGAGATCCTGGACAAAGGCTTTAAATTCCGTTGTTGTGAGCCCATCTTTAAAATCGGAAATTAATTCCACACCATCATAACCTAAGCCGGCCAAACATTTCAGCGCCGGAAGCAATCCTGCACGCTCCTGACGGATCATCGAATAAATCTGCGCATATACTTTCCCCATATTGTTTTCCTTTCTGTTTAAAACCTGCTTTTGCTGTCGAATCTTATGTTCTTATTTTCGGCCACCTGACAGGTGAATGTCAAGTTTTATTTATAGTTTTATATATGTGCTTTCAAAAATCCCAAAAAGCATCGATCAACCGGTTTTCATTGGTGTATTCGCGCATACAGTGAATCATGATCTTGAGTAATTTCGCCGTGCCGCAGACCGCAGTTGCAAGGCAAAATCACGGTTCGGCCTTGTGTTAACATCACCATGCTCATTTTGTTTCCCCTTTTTTGACAGATATGGCGCCGACAGCGCAATCCAGGGCGACCTGCCTCAAAACACTTTCCTCGGCCTGCATAGCGGCCGGCAAAACGTCGATGCGGTCTTCGACGAAATTCAAGGCGAAAAGAGTGGGGTAAAACTCGACGCAAAGACCACAGCGGATGCAATAATCCATGATTTCAACCTTCATTTCAGATGCCCTCCCGAACATAAGCAGTCGCTTGATCAGCACAAACCACACCTAAGGTAACGGCGACAGTGCTCAGACTGCACACAGTATAACACCACCGGTCTGGAAACTGAATTGCCAATAAAAAGAGGGTATTTCGGGGAAAGAGCCCTCCATACCCTCTTAAGATTTCTGCTCGGCTGACAATGTTGATTCTTAGTCTTTAATAAAATCTTCTCTGCTCAGTGATGTAACCGCCCCGGTCTCGAGGTATTCATCGATGGTATCGGCGTTGACAAAAACGTTTACGGCAGGATTCTCATACCTATTCGAGTATCTGCCATCCATAACGCCTTCAGCTATTTCAAGGAAATCAGCGATGGTTGCATCAATTCCTCCTGTGAGGACGGTTCCCCGCAGGGGAGCTTCATTTTTGCCCGAAGCCTTAATCGGCCCGTGGAGCTCAGTACCGCCATTAACGGTGAAAATCCCAAGTTTTTCATAGTTCTTAACCGGAGAGCTGACACCGGTGAAATAGTTGTTGACACCAAGTGCCGGTGATGCGTTAACGGTCAGATAGAGTTGGATTTCAGGATTGGTCGTGTAGATGTTTTCGGCTGCGGATACGCCGGCTTCTACCGATTCCGCAGTTACATCAAAAACCTTGACCAGTTTAATCTTGGGATTATGCTTACTGAGATTGTCGATAATGGTCTGGCCTTGAATTTTAACGACTTCCGTGCTGTCCATCGTGAGCAGCGCAGCCGGCACCGAACCTTCGGCGGCATCCGGAAATGTTTCGTCAACCCATTTGGAAGCCAAGTAAACTTCATCCAGAGCCAAGAGGCGATCGTCGGCGAACATGCCTGCGTCAAAGTCGGCCAGCCTCTGAACAAAAGCGATGACTTTGATCCCGGCGTCCATTGCCTGCTTGGCAACCGCATCCAGCGGGCCCGGTGCTACCGCCCAAATGATGATTACGTCAACACCTTCTGCAATGTAGTTTTCCACCGCCGTAATCTGAGTCTGAGGGTTAAACTCACCGCTCGTGAATTTCGTAACCCAGCCGGCGGCTTGGAATCCTTTCTCATAAGCTCCTTTTAAAGCCTGAAAGAAGTCATTGTTCAAACCAATCATGACAAAGGCCACCGTTTTAGGTTTGGCAGGTTCCGTGGTCTGCTCGGCAGGTTTTGTGGTCTGCTCGGCAGGTTTTGTGGTCTGCTCGGCAGGCTTCGTGGTCTGCTGCGGAGACGGCGACTGCGTTGTGGTTTCGGGCGTCGCACAGCCGGCGATAGCCAACAACATGACCAGAATCAAGACAAAACTAATGATCTTTTTCATTTCTTACTCCTCCAAATTTATTCTCAACACTTTTGTGTGCGTTGGACACCTTCTTATCAAATTATGCATCCCGATTGCTCAGATAAATCGACACCAGCATGATCAGTCCCTTGGCGATGTATTGCGGGTAGGTTCCCAAGCCAACCAATTGCATGCCGTTAGAGAGCACGCCTAAAATGAAAACAGCAACGATCACTTTCCACAAAGTACCCTCGCCGCCTTTGAGAGCAACACCACCCAAAACACAGGCCGTGATGCCGGTAAATGTCAGATCGGGTCCCATGGTAGAATCGGCCGAACCGGATCTGGCCGTCAACAGAATGGCCGTAATGCCCACCAAAATACCGGCCAGAATATACGCCGCATATTTGATGGGCCAAACGTTCAAACCCGCCAGCCGGGCGGCTTCAGGATTGTCACCGACGGCATACATCTGTCGGCCAATGTAGGTTTTGTGCAAGATATAGCCGATGATCAGCAAAACAACCAGGGTTATGATGCCGTTCAGCGGCAGCCAGCCGCCGATCCGGCCCTGGCCGATATACATAAAGTCGACCGGCAGTGCATTAAAGGTTTTTGAGTTGCTGATCAAATAGGATATGCCTTGAAAAACAGCCATCGTTCCCAAGGAAACAATCATGGTGTGACTCCGCAAGACTTTTGACATGTAGCCATTAAAGAGCGAGAGGACAACACAAACCAGAATACCCAAAATAAGGGCGACCCAGATCGGCAGTATTTCCTCTTTGATGGCTTTGCCCACAATGACCGCGACAACCGAGATTTGATAGCCGATCGACAGATCAATGCCGCCGATGATCATTAAAATCAAAACGGCGGCAGACATGACCGCGATGTGAAAGTTTTGCACAAGAATGTTCGTCAGATTCAGTTGGGTGAAGAACCTATCATTCAACAGCGAAAAAACCAGAACAAGAACTGCCAACAGAATCGGCAATGATAGGTTGGACAAGACCGATTTTAATCTGGAGGTTTTCATTAACTCAAATTCCTTTCCCTCGACAGCAGGTTGCCATCGGAGCCTGATGCCAATAACAAGACTTTCTCCTGAGAAAAATCATTTCGTTCAAGGATACCGGTTTGTTTGCCTTCATGAAGGACCACGATGCGGTCGGACATACCCAGCAGTTCTTCCATATCCGATGAAACCATCAGAATTGACCTGCCCTGTTTGGTCAGATCAACCATGATTGAGTAGATTTCGTAACGAGCGCCTACGTCAATGCCACGGGTTGGTTCGTCAAAGATCAGAATATCAGGCTCGATCGCCAGCATTTTGGCAACCACGACCTTTTGCTGATTGCCGCCGGACAGATTCAAAACCAATTGTCGCAAAGAAGGCGTTCTGATATCCAGCAGGTCACGATATTCTTCTGCCAGCAGCATTTCCTGTTTTTTATTAACAGATAACCCACGGCTCACTTTTTTGAGGTTGGAGATGGATATGTTCCAATAAATTGGTTTTTCCAAAAAGCAACCTTGAAATTTGCGGTCCTCCGGAATAATGCCGATGCCGGCTTTCAAGGCTTCACTGGGTGATTTATGGGCGAGTTGTTGACCGCGGACGGTTATGGCGCCTGAGGTTTTGGGGGCAGCACCGAATATGAGATGCATCAGCTCGGTCCGGCCGGCACCGATCAAACCGGCAAAGCCGAGAATTTCACCCCGGCGCAAATCAAAGTTAATATCCCTGACACCGTTCCCGCTAAGGTTTTCGACCTTCATCAGAATTTCCTCGCCGGCCTGGACTCTGGGTGGAAACTGGTTGGATAACTCACGGCCGACCATCAGTTGAATTAACCTACCCTTGTCAACATCATGAATATCCATCGTGTCGACATAGTAGCCGTCCCGCAGGACCGTGACGCGATCGCAGATTTCAAACAACTCGTCCAGACGGTGGGAAATATAGATAACGGTTACACCTTCAGCCTTCAATCGCCGAATGACCTCAAACAACAATTGTTGTTCTTCAACCGTAATGGCCGCGGTCGGTTCATCCATGATAATGATGCGAGCCTTCTTGACCACGGCCTTGGCGATCTCAACAATTTGCCGATTGGCAATTGAAAGATCACGAATCAGATCGTCCGGCAAAACGGAGCAATTGAACTCGCTCAGTAATTTTGCGGCTTCTTTTTGAAGCGCGCGATCGTCGATTTGCCAGTTTTTCTGATGATCAAGAGTTCCTAGGAAAATATTGTCGGCGACCGTTAAAGCGTCGAATTGAATCAATTCCTGATAGACCACGGAAATGCCTTTTTCCAACGCCAAGCGCGGATTCAAACCGGTATATTCCTGTCCGTCGAGAACAATGCAACCGGCATCAGGCGTGATTGCTCCGGAAATGACCTTGATCAATGTCGATTTTCCGGCACCGTTTTCACCGACGATGGCGTGCACCTCACCCGGGGAAAAAGAAACACTGACATCGTTCAGCGCCACGACACCCGGATAGTATTTTGTGATCCCTTTTAGCGAAAGTTCGTTCAAGAAAATTAATCCTTCTTTGGCTGATTTCCTTCTCAGATGTTATCATGTTTCTGATCCTTTTTCAATTTTAAGAGCATTCTGGGTTCCATATTGCGGATTCCATATATCCTCAGATTTTATTCAATATTTCGTTTTTGTTCGATATCTGACTCGGCCTGCCGGTAATTGATGGTTTTACACAGATACACCACGCTCCCCGTCGCCCAATAAATAAAAGTCGTTGAAACCTATTACGTCGCCCAATTAGAAAAGGCCGTTGAAAGCATCTTGGTTGTAGCCAAATCTTTGGTCTTAGAGTATCCTAAACTATAAGACTGGATCTGTTCAAGGAGTTTTTGCATCTCC
>JAAYNF010000171.1 GCA_012520975.1 Clostridiaceae bacterium
GACTGATTCGCTTGTTGCTTGCATTTTTTCTGGCCTTTGGCTGGGTTGCTCTGGTGCTGCGCGGCGGCTGGAGCCTGGGCTTTTTTCTGGCCGTTCTGCTGACCGAAATCATTTTTGTCATCTGGCTGCAGCCGTTTGCGGTCTCAGGTATTGATCACGGACACAACCGGCCTTTGCAGATTTTCCTGGCCTCGGTTATCGTCCTTTTGTCCTTATGCATGCTGCTTTTCAACAACGTGGTTCTTAAAATCCTAAATGTACTGGTTTTGCTCTGCTTAATCCCTCTTCAGTACTTGGTGGCGGCCGGTGTTTTTAAACAAGAATGGGATCAATTCCGTTTTTGGTTGGAAGCGGCTCTTTCTTTCTTTTTGCGTCCGTTTATTGGTTTGCCGGGCATGGTCGATTATCTGCGCGGCCTTTTCGGCAAGAAAGACGCGTCGGCCAAACCCGGTATGACCATGCGCCACATCTTCGGCCGCATTCTGCTGGGTTTGTTGCTTGCCATCCCGGTGCTTCTTTTGTCCGGCAGCCTGTTGGCCGCGGCCGATCCGATCTTTGCCCAATGGAGTGACCACCTCCGGTCACATGTCTCGCTAGGAGAATTTCTGCAACGGCTGCTCCTTTCTTTGCTCTTGTTTCCATTTATCTTTAGTTTTCTGTACAGCGGGCTTACAAAGCAGTCGGTTCTGGCGTCGGTCGACCTTATGCCGTCAACTTCTTCTTCGGAAAGAAAAGATTTCCGTTTGGATGCAATCGTCCTGATCTCTTTCTTAACCGTGATCAATTTGCTCTATTTGGCTTTTGCCATCATCCAGATAACCTATCTTACCGGTGCTTTTCAGGCGGTCTTGCCGAACGGCTTAACCTATGCCGAATATGCGCGCAGCGGCTTTTTTGAGCTGGCCGGAATCAGCATCATCAATTTTCTGCTGATCTTGGTCGCCGTGAAGGGCAACAAGCGAGGGGGGATCGCCGCAATGATCCTTCGGGTCGAGTCGCTGCTCCTGATTTTGGGGAGCTTGGTGCAATGGGCGTCAGCCATGTTCCGAATGAAAATGTACATTGATGTCTATGGACTGTCCCTTCTCCGTTTCTGGGTGACCGCCTTTATGCTGCTGATGCTGGTCTTTTTCATTCTGTTGTTGATTAAAGAGTTTCGTCCGCGCCTGCCCTTTTTCAAGTTGGGCTTTACGGCGGCGTTGACCGCGCTGGTCATCTTGAATTTTATCAATTGTGATGCCTGGATCGCACGGCACAACGCCGACCACTATCGGCAAACCGGTCAAATTGATGTCGGATTTTTTGATGAACTGTCCGACAGCGCTGTTCCGGTCATGCTGGATCTTACTCGCACCGATGATTCCGCTGTCGCTCAAGGGATGGCCGGACAGTTGATCAGACGTTATCAAGAAGGAACCGATCGGGCGGTTTCGTCCAAATGGACACAGTTCAATGTCAGCCGGGCCAAGGCTCGGCAATTGATCGCCCGAGAATATGACCGGCTTCACGACCTGACGGACAAAACCGGCTCCGAGCGGCCGGTTCCTTAGGAAATTCATGGTTTTCACAGCGCCGGAACTGTTATAATCAAATATGAAGATATAGACAAAGTTCTGATCAAGAACTCCTTTTCGATCGGAGGTGTATTCATGATCTTGGTTACCGGCGCCACCGGCCATATCGGCAATGTCTTGGTGAGAGAGCTTCACCTGCGTTATCCCGAAGAAACCATTCGCGTCCTGTTAATGCCCGGTGAAAAGCTTGATATGTTTCACGGCTTGACTCTGGATTTGTTTTACGGCGATATCCGAAACCAGGCCGATGTGCATCAGATGGTCAGCGGTGCTCGACTGGTCTTTCATCTGGCCGGATTGGTGGATATTGCGCCACGCCACCCCGGCCTTTTGGAGCAAGTGAATGTGGGCGGCACCGCAAATATCGTATCGGCGTGTTTGGCCTCGGGCGTCCAGCGCTTGGTTTATGTCAGCTCGGTCCATGCCCTGCCTGACCTGCCGGACGACCAGCCCATTGTCGAAATCAAGGATTTTCCGGTTCCGGATCTGCTCGGTCCCTACGCGCAAACCAAATCGGCGGCCACCGCCTTGGTTTACGAAGGAATCGCCCAAGGCCTGGACGCCGTTGTGGTTTTTCCCACCGGCATAATCGGACCCTTTGATTATCGGAGCTCACCGATGGGTCGTCTGTTTCGCTATTTGAGCACCCAAGGCTGGCTCAAGTTGGTTATGTCCTTTAAGGGAGCCTATAATTTTGTTGATGTCCGCGATGTCGTCAATGGATTGTTGGCCGCTGCGGAAAAAGGACGAAGCGGTGAAGGCTATATTCTCTCCGGTCATCGGATGACCATGCGGGAAACCATCCGCCTTGTGCGCCAAGCTTTGAATCAACGCCAGCCGCGTATTTTTCTGGCGCCGACCTGGTTGGTTCGGGCGGCGGCTTGGCTGACCGGCGGCTTTTGTCGCCTGTTGCGCATCAAGCCGGTTTTTACACCCTATAGCGTCGCGGTGCTTTTTTCGAATGCCAACGCCAGCTGTGAAAAAGCCGCCCGGGAATTGGGTTATCAGCCCCGCCCCCTTATCGAAACCTTGCGCGATACCATGGACTGGATGAAAGAGGTCGGCTGGGTCAAAAAGCCCAAGAACTGATCGCGGAAATCAAACCGTCGGCTCAACCGAATCGGCGAAAAAGCCTTTCATCTCAATTAAGTTAAAGGTGCCGAGGGGTAGCTGAACCGGCCGATTTTCCAGAGCCGATCGATAAATGGCCAACACCAGCTCCACCGCCGCTCGGCCCGACCGGCCATCGGCCAGCGGTGGGCGATCCTGGCGAATCGACCGGATAAAGTCTCTGTAAAGCCCGCTATGAGGGTTTTTTAATCGGATGAAGCCTTTAATACCCTCCTCACGCCAAGTTTTGGCGATGAAACTCCGCAGATACCGGCCGCCAAGACAGCGGCCCCGGCGGTCACGCACCTGAAAGGAAGACCTGCCGGCGACCAGCCCGGCGTGAATTTCTCCATCGGTGCAAAGAATATTAAAGGCGGCTTCCTGGCGCTCCGGATCGGAGGCCGTGGTGCCTTCAACCTGGCAATAACTACCGTTTTGCAAGCGCAAAAGGGCATAGCCCGTGTCCTCGCTTTCGATGGAATGAACCTGTTGGTCGATCCAACCGAAAACGTCGGTAACCGGACTGCCCAGCAGCCACGTCATCAGATCAAGAGCATGTATCGTTTGATTCATCAGCGCGCCGCCATCCTGTTCCCACGTGCCACGCCAAGCGCCCTGCTCATAATACGCTTGATCGTGGCCCCAGCGAACCTTGACATTACCGCCGAGAAGACGTCCAAACCGGCCGCTGTGCAGGTCCTCGGCCAACGCTTGCACCAGAGGGAAGAAACGATAGATATGGCCAACCGCAATTTTTACGCGCTGACTTTCGGCAAGCCGCAGCAGCTCATCGGCTGCAGCCAGATCAAGGGTCATTGGTTTTTCCACCAGAACGTGGGCTTTGGCTGAAACCGCCGCTTTGGCCAGACGCGCGTGGGTCCCGCTGGGTGTTGTGATAGCGACAATATCCGGGGTCTGTTCCGCCAGCAGCAGATCGATATTCGGAAATATCGGGATCTCGCCCTCAGCCGGGCGCAGGAACCCGGTCGTGCTCAGAAGTTCCCGTGCCGCTTTGAGGCGATTATCCACCACGGCGCACAGCCGGATATCCTGCTTGTTGTCACGGATGGCTTTCAGGTGCTTGACCGCAACCTTCCCGCAGCCGATCAGGGCAAGTTTCAAAGGTTCCATGGGTTTCTCGCTCCCAAATACAGATTTTTCTTATCATAACAGGTTTATCGCCGCGAGAAAAGTTGTAAGGGCGCGAAACTCGCCTCTCCGGA
>JAAYNF010000172.1 GCA_012520975.1 Clostridiaceae bacterium
AAAACTCGAAAAGATTCTCGAGCGCCTTCGGACCAAGAAAAACCTGATTCTTCAGGGGCCGCCAGGCACGGGAAAGACCTGGCTGGCCAAGCGATTGGCTTTCGCCCTAATGGGGCAACGTGACGACAGCAAAGTCCGAGCGGTGCAGTTTCATCCGAACCTTTCCTACGAGGATTTCATTCGTGGATGGCGGCCAGCGGGAGATGGAAAGCTCACGCTGGTGGATGGGCCTTTTGTGGAGATGATGAAGGCCGCCGCAAAAGACCCAACGTCGAGATATGTCGTCGTCATTGAAGAGATCAATCGCGGGAATCCTGCACAGATTTTCGGCGAGATGCTGACGCTCCTCGAGGTCGACAAAAGAACGCCCAATGAGGCCCTGGAGCTTTCCTATAAACGGTCAGATGGCGAGCGTGTTTTCATCCCGGACAACCTCTATGTCATCGGCACAATGAATATTGCCGACCGCTCCCTCGCTCTGGTTGATCTGGCGTTGCGTCGCCGCTTTGCCTTCATCGATTTGGAACCCACCTTTGGAAAGCCCTGGCGCGATTGGGTTCAGTCCCAGTGCGGCATTGATTCAGAAATCCTTGTCGAAATCGAGAAGCGTCTCATTGCCCTGAACAGCGAGATTTCAGCCGACACCGGTCTCGGGCCTCAGTTCCGAGTGGGGCACAGCTATGTCACACCGCCGTTTGGTATTCCCATCAGTGATGCCCGGGAATGGTTCCGACAGGTGGTTGATACCGAGATCGGGCCGCTGCTTGATGAGTATTGGTTCGATGCGCTCGAGAAATCCCAGCAGGCGAGAGAACGCTTGCTGGAAGGATTTTGATCGTGACACTTGCTGCGGCCAACTTGATATCAGACGCCCATGAAGGGATTGGCCGAATAGGCCGCATTCCTGTGCGCAACCTTTGGCTGCTCATGCTGTACGCATCGGATTTATTCAGGGAACTCGAAAAGGCGAAGGTCGCCGTTGAGGATAACCCTGATGACATCCCAGATCTGGTCGCCGAAATGCTTTGCCGCCGCGTCGAGCGTCGTATCCAGCGCAACTTGAGTTATGGCTACCAATCGCGTGATGCTGTTCTTGGCCGCGTGCGCGGGCGCATAGACCTACTGAACACTGAGAGGCATCGATTACTGGATCGTGGAAAGGTTGCCTGCCGATTCCATGCATTGACCATCGATACCGCCCGAAACCGCTATGTGCGGACGGCCCTGGAGGAGATATCCAAGATCGTTCATCGTGGGGCGCTGGCACACCGATGTCGGGCGCTGGCGGCAAGCTTGAGGCGCATGGGCGTAACCGGGAAATGTCCGAATCGTGGTGAGGTTTCCATCGACCGCTTTGGAAGACACGATGCAGATGATCAGTCGATGGTTGCTGCGGCCCATCTGGCCTTCAATCTCGCCCTGCCTACAGAGGCCGCAGGCGCAAAGCAATTGTCGTTGCCGGATAGAGAAATTACCTGGATTCGGAAACTTTACGAGAAAGGGGTCGCCGGGTTCTACGATGTCGTGCTTTCCAAAAGAGGATGGCGCGTCGATGCGGGCAAAACCATTGGCTGGCAGATCGAAAGTAAGAGTCCGGGCATAGACAAAATCCTTCCCTCGATGCGAACCGATATTATCCTCGACCACTTGGACGCGGGACGCCGTATCGTCATTGACACGAAGTTCAACTCCATTGTGACCAGGGGCTGGTATCGAGAAGAAACACTGCGCAGCGGATACGTCTATCAGATATACGCCTATTTGAGGTCCCAGGAAGGTCATGGTGATCTCCTCGCTGAAAACGCCTCGGGTCTGCTCCTTCATCCTTCGGTGGGCGATATGGTTAACGAGTCCGTCGTGATCCAGAACCATGAGATTCGATTTGCCACCGTTGATCTGGGAGCGACGGCAAAGGAAATCCGGGAACAGCTTTTACAGGTTCTGGGGGTGCCTTATGCGGGTTAATCGTGCCCAAGGCTGCCTTCTTGGCCAGCTCGCCGGAGACGCTCTCGGCAGCCTGGTCGAGTTCCAGTCACCGGAGGAGATCCGCCGCAGCTACCCGGCAGGCGTACGGAAACTGGCCGATGGTGGCACATGGAACACCATAGCCGGTCAGCCAACGGATGATTCGGAAATGGCACTGCTGCTGGCCCGGATGTTAACAGAGCGTGGAGCCTATGATCCCGATGCCGCGCTTCAGGCCTATCAATTCTGGCTCGACTCCGATCCCTTTGACTGCGGTATGACCATCGCCACTGGATTGCGGGGATGTCCGAACCCCGACAGTCAGGCCAACGGGGCCATGATGCGGATCAGCCCCTTGGGCATCTTCGGAGCCAACTACCCATTGGAAACTGTGTGCGACTGGGCCAAGCAGGACGCCGCCCTGACGCATCCAAACCCGGTGTGTCTGCAGGCCAACGCGCTTTTCACTATGGCGATTGCCCACGCCATTGCATCTGGCTGCGAGGTCGAGAAGCTCTACCAGAATATCAAACAGTGGGCTGTCGACCTAGCAGTCGCCCCGGTTCTCATGGACGCCATCCATGGAGCTGCCGAAGCTCCACCGGAGGACTACGTCCAGAAACAGGGGTGGGTGTTGATCGCGTTTCGCAATGCCCTGTGGCAACTGCTCAATGCCCCGAGCCTTGAAGCTGGCGTCGTCGATACGGTTATGCGGGGTGGCGACACCGATACCAACGCAGCCATTTGTGGGGCGCTACTTGGCGCGGTGTACGGCCTGGACGCCATACCCGCCCAGTGGGTCGACCAGGTCCTGAACTGCCGCCCCAAGGCCGGACATCCTGGCGTCAACCGCCCGCGACCAGAGTGCTTCTGGCCGGTGGATGCTTTGGAACTGACTGAAAGGCTGATTGGCAAGCAAGGACCGCTTTCATGAAAAATACCAATAGTCGGCAATTGGCCAGAACTTGGCCTTACACACGATACAAGAGTTTCGAGGCATCTCTGCGTAAGGCTGCGGAACAATGGTTCAGCGAGCGAGGATGCGAAGCCCATCCCAGGATGGGGTACTGTCTCGCACGTCATGATCTCTGGCCCATGAACCTCATTTGTGAAGATGTCGCGGATTACATCCGCCAAGAACAGGAGAGACATCTCGGCGAGGATTCGTTCCCTCTGCACAAATACCTGCATCACGGACTAAGCAGTCAGGCAATGGCCTTCAATCTGATTGGCCCTCTGATTGTGCGCAACGATCTCGAACCTTTGAAGATTGCGATTGAAAGGCTCGGTGTCGAATGGCCAGGAGGGGACGTCGAGGCGGTTTTTGAGCACGACGACCGATCAGTCTTTAACGAAGACAATGGCCAGCCCACGTCAATCGACATCATTCTGTCAGGCTCATGCAACAGCCTCTTTATTGAAGCAAAGCTGGTGGAACGAGAGTTTGGTGGATGCTCCGTTTTTGCTGGCGGTGATTGCGAGGGTCGAAATCCATATCCAGACCGGCTTGGCGAATGTTACTTGCACCATATCGGCAGGAAATATTGGCAGCGCTTGGAGGAACTTGGCTTTTCGGAAGCGGCTCTTGCTAACGGGGCCATATGTCCGTTTGCGAACTACTACCAGTTTTTTCGTGAGGCGATGTTTGCCTTTGCCAAGCAAGGGACCTTCATATTGCTGCACGATGCAAGGAACCCGGCTTTTTTGAGGTCAACGGATGATGGGATGGCGCACGGCGGGTTGTGGCCATTTCTATATGAGGCGATCCCGCAGAACCTACGTCATCGAGTTGGCAGATTGACCATTCAAATGGTTGTTGAGGCCATACAAGAATCGGGCGGACACGAAGATTGGATTGGGGATTTCAAGAAAAAGTATGGGCTGCAGTAAGCCTATCCGGGCGGCAATTCGATTCCCATTTTGGGAACCGAACCGGCATCCGAAAGCCGGATTCGAAGTTGTTGCTGAGAAGCACCAGGTATCCGGTTTTACTGCAAACCCGTCACCCTCGTCCGGTGCCGGGAAATCAGGGGAGAAATTCGTTTCTCTGGTCGGGTTGTCGGGAAGTGGTCAGCGGTTCCAAATCACCCCATTCTTCGAGATGAAGAGTGGCAGGGGAGCGCGAAAACAG
>JAAYNF010000005.1 GCA_012520975.1 Clostridiaceae bacterium
CATTTGCTCCCGGAAAGTGTTGTTCGCGTCATTCGCCGTCATGAGTTCTATTCCGGACAAGGAGCACAAGCTGAATTGCCGGTTGCCCTTCGAGATCAACTATCGTCTTTGGAGCGTCAACTCTGGCCCTTGCTCGACCGTAAGCGTTTATTGCATTCGCTTAACGTGATGATATATGCCGCTCATCTGGCCACGGTTCATGAAGCGGAGCTGGACAAGGCTTGCGTGGCTGCGCTCTTGCATGATTGCGCCAAATGCCTCCCGCAATCTGAAGTTTTGGCATACGCCCGCCGAGCAGGAGATCAGCAGCTGCTCGAACCGGCATTGGCTCACGGGCCGGCCGGCGCCTGGCTGGCCAAAACCCGATTCGGCATCGATGACCCGGCTGTTTTAAGAGCCATTCATTTTCATACGACCGGTTGTGCCGATATGAGCACCTTGGATAAAATCATTTTTATTGCCGATAAGGTTGAACCGGCACGTACTTATGATAATCTGGATATGATACGACACGCAGCCGAAAAGGATTTAGATGCGTCGCTGTTGGTCTGTATTTACGAAATCGAGAAATTTCTGCAGCGAGAAAACTTATCGACGCAGCCATATACCTTAGCGGCCAAACGGGAAGTCGAGAACAGGCAACAGATGATCGGTGACAAATAACAACCGATTAATTTGTAATTTTAATTTAAAAGGAGAGTGATCTTTTGACCGCTGAAGAAACCGCAACGAATATCAGGAAAATTTTGGAGGATAAAAAAGGACTTGATATCGAAGTCATCAATGTTGAGGGTAAAACCATTCTGACCGACCGATTTGTTTTGGCTACCGGCAACTCGGTGACCCACGTTAAATCCTTGTCTTCTGAAGTTGAAAAGAATATGAAAGACAATTACCATCGAGTACCGGATCATATTGAGGGCTACGATACCGGTCGCTGGATTTTGATGGATTATGGCGATGTGGTGGTTCATCTGTTTCATGGAGAGGAGCGAAGCTTCTATAGTCTGGAAAAGCTTTGGCAAGCTGTCCATCGCGGTTGATTTATATTTTGTCGATATTTGCCGGAAAGAAGGCCACCATGCGGCCTTCTTTCTTTTTATGCTTAATTTGTTCCAGCAAAAAGCAAAGGCAGAGATGCAGAATGACCGTGCCCCGAACTGAAAAACGAAAAATCCCCCGTCGCTTGATCGGCTTGATTTTGGCGTTGGTTTTGATTCCGGTTTCGTTGTTTTGGAATCGGTTACAGGGGGAGCATGACCCCGAGATCAGCCATGAGACGCGAATTCCGTCAACGGTCGGGATAGCAGCCGGAACGAGTGAGTCTCCTGACTTGATTCCTATGTACATTGTTGGAGCTGTTGCTCGGCCGGGCATCTATCATATCGCCCGCGGGAGTTATCTTTATCAGTTGGTGGAGACCGCGGGTGGTCTTGAGCCGTCAGCAGCCGCCGAAGAGATCAATCTGGTCATGCAACTGGATAGCAGCCGGTTGATCCGAATCCCTACGCGGGAGGAATTGGCTGCCGATCCGGCTGCGGCCTGGCTGAGTGATCGTCCGGGCGAAAGTCCCATGATTGATATCAATCATGCCGATGCTGAATTGCTGGCCAATCTTCCGGGCATCGGTCCTGCCACCGCCCGCGCAATTATTGATTATCGGACGGAAAACGGTCCTTTTCGGTGTATCGAGGATATAATGAAAGTCTCGGGCATCAAAGAAAGCCGTTTTGCCAAGATAAAAGATATGATCAGAGTCGGTTAAGAGGGAAAGCGTTTTCAATATTCAAACTTCTTAGATGCGAAACTTAGCAAAACAGGGCAAATGGTCCAGATGCAGAAATTTCAGGCCTTACAATGGAGAGTTGTGTCTCAAACTACCATGAAGTTGACTGTTTTGCTAACGATTTTAACTAAAAGAGGAGTGTACAATCTATCATTGGATGTGACAGGATGCTGACATTAATGGTGTGCTCTTTTTCATACTCGTACGTCATCGCAAATAAAATCCTCTTTAATCCCCCGGTATTTTGATGGTTTTTTAGAATCTCGAGTACATCCTTGATGTCCTTATAGTTTCAGTCGTACTATTTTTATTCCAGGTCCGTTAAATTAGTTGACAAAGCCTGAAAAATAAAGGAAAAACAAAAGGAAAGCAGTCAGATCGAGCTACTTTCCTATGGTGCGAGTGGCGATACAGGACTTTTTTAAGAAACTAGATAAAATCAACGTTTGCAGGCAGTCAATAGGCAGGATATTCCCTAAATAACTCTCTGGACCAAGGGCGGATTAGACCTTTTAGCCACTAATACGCTCAATTAGAGCCTCCTGTAAAACTTGAGAAAAGTTGATGCCTCGGGCGGTTCCTTCTTCATTGAGCCACGAAGGGATTGTAAGTGTCTTTTTGACGGCTTTGCTATGTTTGCGTTTTCTGTACTCCATTGTGTCACATGCGATATAGTTAGCGAACTCATTTTCTCCGGGATTCAAGTCTTCAAGCTTAGAAGAAGCCGGAATCGAAGCACATTCTATTTCCAATCTATAAAGAGTAAAGGCGAGAATATCTTCCGCCATTGCAAGACTTTCTTCCAAGTTGTCGCCGCATGTGTAGCAGCTCTCGAAGTCTGGAAAATTTACGGAATATCCTTCATCTTCGGCTGTAAATATAGCCGGATATACGTATTTCATAGCTTGTCCTCCTATCTTTCTTTTGTTTGCGAGGCGGATTAGAGATTATTTTAGTCCCGCATCCTTTAAAATTCTTTCCAGCGTGCCGGTCTTTATCTCTTGGCTTTGGTGTCTTGGAACAGGGAAGTCTTTGCCGGTTATGTCGCTATGCCACATGTCGTGTCTTGCACCGTGTTCAACAAGATAGCATTTCTTGCTTGCTTTCAGTTTTTTAATCAGTTCTGATACTTTCACTTGCCCTTTCCTTTCTGTGATTATATTTTAGCACGTGTTAGCACGTGTGTCAAAAATGAAATATGTAAACGAGTTGTTTTTATCATGTCGTGGTTTTACAAATATTTCCATAAGGGCTGCTTGAATTTCAATGCGAAGGTCAGATATGCGTTTGTAGATCCTTTCACCCGCAAAGCGTGGCGAGTGTTCTTACAGGATTTAAATCTGAGATTGGATGGCAAAAGCCTGAAAAATAAAGGAAAAATAAAAGGAAAGCAGTCAGATCGAGCTACTTTCCTATGGTCGGAGTGAGAGGACTTGAACCTCCGGCCTCTTGGTCCCGAACCAAGCGCTCTACCACCTGAGCCACACCCCGATGAGCCTTGCTCATTTTACGCATTTACCTGATTAGTGTCAAGGCATGGTCAATGAAATTTCTCGGCTGTTTCCCTTTGCAGACGGTCGATCAATTGATTGATCGGGATGGCACCGAGCTCACCCTCGCGCCGCGAACGAACCGAAACCGTGTTATCCTCAATCTCCTTGTCGCCCATGATCAGCATGTACTGCAGCTTTTCCATCTGGGCTTCACGGATCTTCTTGCCGATCTTCTCATCTCGATTATCCACTTCAACTCGCAGGCCCAAGGAACGCATCCGGCCGGCCAGCGCCATCGCCGTCGCCTGATGCTTTTCCGATATCGGAAGGATCCTGGCTTGTTCAGGGGCAATCCAAAGAGGTAACGCCCCGGCATATTTTTCAATGAGCAAGGCCAGAGTTCGTTCATAACAGCCGATGGATGTGCGATGAATAACATACGGGTATTGTTTCCTGCCTTCGCGATCAACATATTCCATCCCGAAACGCTCTGCAAGCTGAAAATCAATCTGGATCGTAATCAGAGTGTCTTCTTTGCCAAAGACATTCTTGATTTGAATGTCCAGCTTTGGCCCATAAAAAGCGGCCTCGCCAATTCCCACCGCATATTCAAGATCCATATTATCTAAAATACCCTGCATGGTTTCTTGCACACGATCCCATACATCCGCGGAACCAATAAATTTATCGGTTTCGGCCGGATCCCACTTGGAAAAACGATAACTGACATCATCTTCCAGCCCAAGAACGCGCAGCATATATTGAGCCAGATCCAAGCTGCCTTTGAATTCCTCTTCCAGCTGTTCCGGCAGACAGACGATGTGCCCTTCTGAGATGGTAAACTGGCGGACGCGAATCAGGCCATGCATCTCACCGGACGCCTCGTTACGGAACAAAGTCGACGTTTCGGCATAACGGATCGGCAGGTCACGATAACTGCGAGTTTTGGTCAAATAAGCCTGGAACTGGAAAGGACAGGTCATGGGACGCAGAGCCAGGACCTCAACTTCATCGGCTTTTTCCGGATCTCCGATAATAAACATGCCATCCCGGTAATTTTGCCAGTGGCCGGATATTTTATACAGATCCGATTTGGCCATGAAAGGCGTCTTGGTCAAAAGATAACCACGACGCTCCTCTTCATCCTCGACAAAACGTTGGAGAATCTGCAGGACGCGAGCGCCTTTGGGCAACATGATCGGCAACCCCTGACCGATATAATCGACCGTGGTAAAAAAGCCCAGTTCACGGCCAAGCTTGTTGTGGTCCCGTTTACGAGCTTCCTCCTGTTGCGCCAGATAATCCTTGAGCATTTGTTTGTCGGGGAAGCTGGTGCCGTATATCCGCTGCAACATTTTGTTTTTTTCGCTGCCGCGCCAATACGCACCGGCCAGTTGGGTTAGTTTAAAGGATCGGACTTCGCCGGTATTGTCCAAATGAGGGCCGGAGCATAAGTCAACAAAATCACCTTGGCGGAAAAAGGTAATTACGGTATCATCGGGCAGCTCGTCGATCAACTTTATTTTATAGGTCTCGCCCTTTTCCAGCATCAACTGCCGCGCCTGAGCTCTATTGAGTTCAAAACGTTCAATGGGCAGCCGCTCTTTGACGATTTTTTTCATTTCGTCCTCAATGGCCTGTAAATCTTCGGCGGTAAAGGCTGTTTCCCGGTCAAAATCGTAATAAAAGCCCTGATCGATAGCCGGCCCGATGGCCAGACGAGTTTCCGGATAAAGTCGCTTGACAGCATGTGCCAGAATATGAGCAGAAGTATGACGGAATGTATTCCGATAGGTAACATCATTAAAATCAGACATTGGTATCCCCCGTTTCCGGCGCCTCCGG
>JAAYNF010000173.1 GCA_012520975.1 Clostridiaceae bacterium
GCCTGCCGCGCCGGAACGGAAAAAATGAAGTTGTGGCCATGCGCGAAATGTGGGGATTGATGCAAGGAGAGAATATCTTACACACTGCACACAGAACCACAACAAGCCATACTGCATGGGAACGACTTTTAAACTTATTCGATAAAGCAAAAATTGAATATAATTCTTTGCGGTCTACAGGCAGAGAGCGAATCGAAATACCAAAAACGGGCGGAAGGGTTGAGTTCAGGACGCGTTCGAGTAAGGGTGGACTCGGCGAAGGCTTTGATTTGTTGGTTATTGACGAGGCGCAAGAATACACCGATGACCAGGAAAGCGCATTAAAGTATGTAGTCACAGATAGCCAAAATCCACAAACATTATTCTGCGGAACGCCGCCAACGCCGTTATCAAGCGGTATGGTTTTTGCAAATTTGCGCAAATCTGCCATTGAAGGCGGAGCAGAAAATACAGGCTGGGCGGAGTGGTCAGTCGAAGAAGAATCAGATATAAGAGATAAAGATTTATGGTATCTCACAAATCCATCATTAGGGTTAATCTTTACAGAGCGTTCGGTGACGGATGAGATAGGACAGGATGTTATTGACTTTAACATTCAGCGACTTGGTCTATGGCTGAGATATAATCAAAAATCTGCTATTAGTGCAACTGAATGGGAAGCGCTGAAGGTGGCCAGAATACCGAAACTGCAAGGCAAACTGTTTGTTGGTATAAAATACGGGCACGATGGAGCAAATGTGGCAATGTCAATAGCAGTAAAAACTGTAGGGGGTAAAATTTTCGTTGAAGCTATTGATTGTCAATCCGTACGAAACGGAAACGCATGGATTTTAAACTTTTTAAAAAAAGCAAACGCACAAATTGTTGTTATAGACGGAGCAAGCGGTCAAAATCTGCTTGCATCGGAAATTAAGGAAGCGAAAATCAAGCCGACACCGACATTGCCAACAGTTAAAGAAGTTATTATAGCTAACTCGAGTTTTGAACAGGGAGTTTATCAAAGCAGCATCTGTCATAAAGGGCAGCCATCACTTGCGCAAGTGATTACAAATTGCGAAAAAAGGGCTATCGGAACATCGGGGGGCTTTGGGTACAAGTCACAATTTGACGACAATGATATTGCGCTGATGGATTCGGCAATCCTTGCACACTGGGCTTGCGCAGAAAGTAAACCAAAGAGAAAACAAAGAATAAGATATTGAGTGTCGGTCTACAACATTAAGTGAAAGAGAAGAAGAGCTAAAAAACGCTTAGTTATAAAACACTTATAGTTTACAGGTATACATAGTTTACATAACCCTTTATTATCAACGTTTTATGGACTTTTTAAGCAATGAAAAAATGTAGAGTTTAGAAAGAAAGAAGTAGTTATTTAAGCACTTACGGGTGCTTTTTTATTATGGAAAACGGAGGTTGATTAAATTAATTGTTTAAATAAATTGCGCCCTCGACACGGCGTTAAAAGGTCGTTTTTTTATGCTCAAAAATACGGATACCACCTGGTAAGTGGGGAAAGGAAATACAAATGTCAGAATTTAAAACAATCACAACACAAGAGGAATTTGACGCAGCAATCAGCGAAAGGTTGAAGCGCGAACAAGAAACGCTGAATAAAAAATACGCTGATTACGATGAATTAAAAACCTCGAAAGCAACTCTCGAAAAACAGCTTAATGATTTGAATCAGAAGCTGGAAGCAAATAAAAAATCTTCAGAGGAGCAAGAAACGACAATCGCTGATCTAACAGCCAAAGTCAAAAAATACGAAACGGATAAATTGAAAACATCCATTGCCATCGAACATGGCCTCTCGTATGAACTTGCAAGTCGGTTAACTGGAGATGATGAGAAAGCGATTCGGGAAGATGCGAAACTGTTGGCCGATTTAATCGGCAAAAACAAAAAAACGCCACCGCTAAGGGACAACGAGCCAAAGGTGGATGACAAAGATGCTCCTTATAGGGAGCTATTAAACCAAATTAAAGGAGAATAAAAAATGGCAACATTATCTAAAGGTACACTTTTTAATCCGGAAATTGTTTCGGAAATCATAAACGGCGTAAAAGGTAAAAGTTCTCTTGCCGCTTTGGCGGCACAGACTCCGATTCCTTTTAACGGGTTGAAGGAGTTTGTTTTTACGATGGATTCTGAGGTTAATATTGTAGCAGAGAACGCGGCGAAGTCACACGGCGGAATTACATTAACGCCGAAAACCATCGTTCCGTTAAAAATTGAATATGGCTCACGTGTTTCGGACGAGTTCATGTATGCCGCCGAAGAAGAACAAATCAAAATTTTAAAACCTTTTATAGAAGGCTTTGCAAGAAAGGCAGCAAAAGGCCTTGACCTCATGGCTCTTCATGGAGTGAATCCGAGAACCATGACGGCTTCTACTGTTATTGGAAATAAGCACTTTGATGCAGAAGTCATGCAACTTATCAGTTACGATTCAACAAACCCTGATGCGAACATAGAGGCTGCTGTTCAGTTGGTGGATGGTTCAGAAGGCGATGTAACGGGGGCAATATTTAGTAAGATATTCAGCGCTGCTCTTGCAGACTATAAAGTTAACAATGTTAAGCAATTTCCCGAGTTGGCCTGGGGTGCAAATCCAAAGTCAGTCAACGGCCTCAGAGTCGAAATCAACAAAACAGTTTCTGACGCCGGCAGCGACAGAGCGATTGTGGGCGACTTTGAAAATGCGTTCCGTTGGGGTTATGCGAAAGAAATTCCGATGGAAATTATTCCGTATGGCGATCCTGACAATTCTGGGGAAGACCTAAAAGGACACGGCCAAGTTTATCTAAGGGCCGAGTTGTATCTCGGTTGGGGCATCTTGAATCCAGCAAGTTTTGCAAGGGTTGTAGTGCCCACCTCAATCAGCGTCAGTTCTGCTACCGCTGACGGAACATCCAGCACAACAACATCAACAAAAATTACTATTACACTCAGCTCCGATGTTGTTGGCCTAAAAGCAGAACATTTTACGCTTGAAGATGGAACGGGTAAAGCCGCGCCAGGTGCGCTGACTGGTTCGGGAAAGAACTATGTGCTTGCGCTTGATTCTGTCACCACACAAGGTAATGTGACGATGAAGATTGCCGACATTGGTGGTTTTGATTTTCCGACAACAGGAACAAGCGTTACTGTCCACAAGGCTACCTAATCGGTGAACTGACATGCGTTATAAAAATATTAAAACAGGGGCTGTCATAGATAGCCCCTGTCCTATATCCGGTCCGGATTGGGCTCCGGTCAGGGAAGCGGTAGAAGAAGCCCAGGAAGTTGAGAATGTAGTCGAGGTTGTCGAAGAAACCGAGGATGATGACAATGTGGTTACATTGTCAGAAATGACTGTTGTACAATTAAAAGAATTTGCATCAAAACACGGTATCGATTTAGGCAACGCAACAAAAAAAGCAGACATCATAGATGCTATAGCCTTATCTGATGCAGTAGAAATTGAGTAGGTGAAAAAATGGCGAACTTTGCAACGATTAACGACTTAATTACATTGTGGCGGCCGCTAAACCCAGATGAGGTCGATAGAGCAGAATCCCTACTCGAAGTGGTTTCGGATTCTTTACGGGTTGAAGCTAAAAAAGTAGGCAAGGACTTAGACGAAATGATTGCAGCAAGTCCGTCTTATGCGAATGTTGTTAAGTCTGTAACCATTGACGTAGTCGCCAGAACACTTATGACCTCTACAGATAGCGAGCCGATGATTCAAACATCAGAATCAGCGCTCGGATATAGTTATTCTGGCACGTTCTTGGTGCCTGGCGGCGGTCTTTTTATCAA
>JAAYNF010000174.1 GCA_012520975.1 Clostridiaceae bacterium
TACGGGGAATTCCTCATGAATGCCCAAGGCGAGGATGTGGTCGCCGGTATCCGCACGCCGCAAACCATCGATCAATTGCGCATGGTCATGCCTGAAGTTTATGAACAGTTTTTCCAATACGCCGAAACACTGGAAAAGCATTATAAAGACATGCAGGACATGGAGTTCACCATCGAAAACGGGAAGCTCTTCATGCTGCAGACCCGCAACGGCAAGCGCACGGCGGCCGCGGCTCTGAAAATAGCCGTTGACCTCGTCGCCGAAGGTATGATCTCCAAAACGGAAGCCTTGATGAAGATCGATCCCAAGCAGCTGGATGCTCTCCTGCATCCGACCTTCCAGCCGGAAGCCCTCAAAGCCGCTACACCGATTGCCAAAGGTCTGCCGGCTTCACCGGGTGCCGCCAGCGGCCGGATATATTTTGACGCCGACGATGCCACCGCGGCCGACGGACGTGGCGAGAAAGTCATTTTGGTTCGACTGGAGACCTCTCCGGAAGATATTCAGGGCATGGATGTTGCTCAAGGCATCCTGACCGGCCGGGGCGGCATGACCTCACATGCTGCTGTTGTGGCCCGCGGGATGGGTAAATGCTGTGTCGCAGGTTGCTCTGAAATCCAGATCAATGAAAAACAGAAATTCTTTATCGCCAAGGGCGGGAAACGTTTCGATGAGGGTGACTGGATATCCCTTGACGGCACATCCGGTCTGGTTTACGTCGGCGCGATTGACACGGTTGACGCCAGCCTCTCCGATGATTTTTCCACCATCATGGCGTGGTCCGACGAACAGCGGAAATTGTTGATTCGCACCAATGCCGACACGGTCCGCGACGTGGAGAAAGCCTTGGAGCTCGGTGCCGAGGGAATTGGCCTTTGCCGGACCGAGCATATGTTCTTTGAGACCGATCGGATTTTTGCTTTCCGGCAGATGATCGTCGCCAAAGATGAAAAAGCGCGTCGTGAGGCTCTGGACAAAATACTGCCCATGCAGCGCAAAGACTTCATTGATATTTTCAGTGTCATGAAGGGTTATCCGGTTACCATACGTCTATTGGATCCGCCGCTGCATGAGTTCCTGCCTCAGGAAAAAGGTGAAATCAAGTCTCTGTCGGAATCTTTGGAGATTTCGGAAGAAGAACTCACCGACATCATTAAAGGCCTGCACGAGCTCAACCCGATGATGGGTATGCGGGGTTGCCGCTTGGCCGTGATCTATCCTGAAATTGCGGAGATGCAGACCCGCGCGATCATTGAGGCGGCCATTGAAGTTACCAAACGTGGCGATACCGTTATCCCGGAGATCATGGTGCCGTTGATTTGCGATGTCAAAGAATTCAAGTTCGTCAAGGACGTCATTGTCCGGACCGCCGATCAAATCCTCAAGGAAGCCGGTGTTGCGATTGATTATCAGGTGGGTACGATGATTGAAATTCCGCGCGCTGCTCTGACCGCCGATGAGGTCGCCCGGGAGGCCGATTTCTTCAGCTTTGGCACCAACGATTTGACGCAGATGGCCTACGGTTTGTCCCGTGACGATGCCGGAAAGATTCTTGATGCCTATTACGAGACCAAGATTTTTGAAAACGATCCGACAGCCCGTCTTGACTTGGTCGGTGTCGGCCGGCTGATGAAGATCGCCACAGAGTCGGGTCGCGAGACACAACCCGGCATCAAACTTGGTATTTGCGGAGAACATGGCGGCGATCCGGGTTCCATTGAATTCTGTCACCAGCTGAAATTCAACTATGTTTCCTGCTCACCGTTCAGAGTGCCCATTGCTCGTTTGGCGGCGGCTCAATCGGCCATCAAGGAAGCTATCTAACACCTACGCCCCGGGTCATCACGAACCGGGGCTTTTTTTGTTTTCTTCAAACAATAAAAACAACAAAGACAAAAAAAGTCGGATTTCGGTTGGTTTTGTCCGTGTGCGACAGGAACGGATTTTGGTATTATGAGTTACAAACAGCAGAGGAGATACCGCAATGGAACCTAATCTGATCCAAGTCTTTGGCTCGTATATGAGCTGGAAACTGAACGAAAACACCTGGATTATCAATTTTATGGGCGGATCCCAAAATATATATCTGCTGGAAGGCAGGGAAAAGGCTCTGCTCATTGATACCGGATGGGGCGCCGGAAATCTCCGTGATTTGGTGGAAAAACTGACACGCAGGCCTGTCATTGTTACCAATACACACGGTCATCTGGATCATTCCGGCGGCAACGGCGAATGGGAGGAGGTTTTGATGCTCCCCGGTGCGGAAGGCGACCTGTTTACCTGTCACCGATTGCCCTTTGACGTTTCCAAGCTGCCTTTTCCCAATTATATCCGTAAAATCGTCAAGGATGGGGATAGGATCGAACTGGGCGATCGTACGATCGAACTGCTTGACATTTCCGCCCATTCCAACGGTTCCCTTGCTTATCTGGACCACAGTACCGGGTTCCTGTTTGCGGGCGACGAGTTGGAGAGCGCACAGGTGCTGATGTACGAAACCGAAGCCATCCCCGGTTATATATTTGATTTGGATACTAGGCTCCGGACGCATCATAAAAACATGCTGCGTCTGAGGGCCTTAAAGGGTCTGTGGAACACCCTTTTGCCGGCCCATAACGGTGCCCCCATCGCCCACGGGTATCTGGATGACTATATCGGCCTAGTGGAACATATCTATGCCGGCGATGCCATCATTGAAGACAAGCTGAACCATTTCTATGTGGAGCAAAGTGATCCCGAGCATAAGCTCTGCCGTGTCCGCTGGGGCGATGCCTCTTTCTTTGTGAACAAAGCGGATATGATGAAGTTGTATGGGGCGAGCTCCCTATGATTTGCAGTAATTTTAATTCGAAATGGAAATTCTGGGAAGAAATCAATGCGTTCGCCCTGATTTGGTCGATTCCCGATGATGCTCGGGAAATTATACTTCCCCATGATGCCATGCTGGAGCGGCGCCCTTATGCCCAAAGCCCCAACGGCGGCGCCACCGGCTACCGGGATGGGGGAAACTATGTTTATGCCAAGCATTTTTTCGCTCCCGAAGATTGGAGAGAAAAGACCATAGCTCTTCGGTTTGACGGTGTGTACCGCAATGCGCTGGTGTATCTGAACGGCCGGTTTCTGGTGTCGCAGCCCTATGGCTATTCTGTCTTTCGTGCAGAATTGAACGATGCGCTGCGTTATGGGGAAGAAAACGAATTACGGGTGTTGGTGAAAAACGGCGCCATGCCCAACAGTCGCTGGTACACAGGGAGCGGTATTTACCGGGATGTTCATTTGCTTGTGGGCGGAACGATCTATATCCCGGACGGAAGCCTCAAAATCACCACAGAACATCTGGAATCGGATGGCGCAACGGTTTCGATCGCATTTGATTTGCACAACCGAGAGCACCTGCGTCGGGATGTTACGGTGCAGCTACGGTTGCTGAAACCCGACGGAAGCTGTGCCGAAAAGACGAAACTGCCCGTATCTCTGGCCGGTAGTGCCCGGGAGACCATTTCCCGACGGGTAACTGTCCGAGATCCGCTGTGCTGGTCCGCAGAAACACCGTGGCTTTATCGCTGTGATGTTCGGGTATTGCACAACGAGGCAGAGTGTGATCGGACAGAGGAAATATTCGGCATTCGCACCCTCACGCTGGACAGTGTTCGCGGCCTCCGGGTCAACAGTAAGCCTGTCAAGCTCCGCGGCGCGTGTATCCACCATGATCATGGAATTTTGGGTTCGGTTACTTATTATGACGCGGAGTACCGGCGAATTAAAAAGCTGAAAGACGCCGGCTTCAATGCCATCCGAGCAGCCCACAATCCGGCTGCTCCTGTCTTGCTTCGCGCCTGCGACAAACTGGGCATGTATGTGATGGATGAGGCCTTTGATATGTGGACCCGGCCTAAAAAAGACAACGACTATTCCTTGTTCTTCGATCGCTGGTGGCGCAGCGATTTGACCGCCATGGTGGAAAAGAACTATAACCACCCCAGTGTGATCTTATATTCTCTGGGTAACGAGATCCCGGAGATCGGTACACTTCAGGGCACAGCTCTGAGCCGGGAAATGGCTCGACTGGTAAGACGGTTGGATCCCACCCGGTATTGTCTGGTATCGATCAATGGGGTTTTCGCCGCCGGCGATCAGGTGCAACGTATTTTGTCGGACATTTTTCCTCAATCTCCTCAGGGGGAAGCGGAGGGAGATGTCAATGACTTTATGACCGCCTTGGATACCCACATGGATGAGATTGTGCGACACCCGGTGATTTCCGATTTGTTGGAAAATGCCGAAACCGGATTGGATGTGGTAGGTTATAACTATATGGCCTCCCGATATGAAACGGACGCGGTAAACCACCCCAATCGGATTATGGTGGGAAGCGAAACCTATCCGACGGAAATTCCTCGGAATTGGGAGCTGGTGAAAGAAATCCCTTCCTTGATCGGTGATTTTACCTGGACCGGTTGGGACTATCTTGGCGAGGCCGGTCTGGGCATTCCTGCCTACGCCGTTGGCGAGGGTGGTTTTGGCGCCCAATATCCCTGCCAGCTGGCCTATTGCGGCGATCTGGACATAACCGGTTTCCGCCGTCCCGCATCCTATCTGCGGGAATTGGTGTTCGGATTGCGCACAGAGCCTTACATTACTGTACAGCGGCCGGAAAAATATGGGCAGCCGCTGATCAAAACTCCTTGGATTCTCGGCGACAATATTTCCTGCTGGACGTATCCCGGTATGGAGGATCGGCCCGTGGTCGTAGAGGTTTATGCGGCTGGAGATACCGTGGTGTTACTACGCAACGGAGAAAGTCTGGGGGTTCAGAAAGCCGGAGAAGCTGCCGGATATATCGCCCGATTCCGGACCACCTATCAGCCGGGCGTGCTGGAGGCGGTTTCCTATCAGAACGGGAACGCGATTGGAAAATCCAGGCTTGTTACAGCGGAAGAACCGTTCATCCTGACCGCTGAACCGGAATCCGACATCGGGACAGAGGACGGCCTGTTCTATATTTCGGTCACCCATTCAGATCAAAACGGTATTACCGCCGCCTGCATGGACAGCATGGTTTCCGTGGCCGAATCGGAGAACATACAGTTGCTGGGCTTTGGAAACGGCGATCCCAAGCCGCTGTATCACTATTTAGATGCCGCAGTACCCACCTTCCACGGTCGGGCGCTGCTGGTGGTCCGAAAAACAGATCCGGCTTTGCCCGGGCACATCACTTTAACCTCCCGTCTGGGACGTAGGAATATTACCCTTTGAAAAACCGCAATCCAAGGAGGAATTAGAATGCATTTTGCCATGATTACATTAGGTGCCGCCGGTCATGTTTTCTCCTCTCTGCCGATGATTGCAGAGCTGGTGAAGAAAGGCAACCGTGTCACGTATTTTACCGTTCCCCGATACAAGGCAATGGTGGAAGACATCGGCGCCGACTACAGAGAAGTCCGTTCGGCTCTGACCAAAGACGGCCAAGCGGACAGAGACATTGCCACTGATATGATGGCTGAACTGCCTCTGCGTTTCCTGTCCGAGGGTGCGGCCACCATCGAGTCCATCATGGAAGTTCTGCGTCAGGACAAGCCCGATGCTGTGATTGTGGACGCCCTTGCCATTGCCGGCCGTCTGGCTGCCGCGGAGCTGCAAGTTCCCATGATCATGCTGTTTACCAGCTTCGCTTCCAATGACAAGTTTTCTCTGTGCCGTCATTGGCCGGTCTATCCCGATACCCATCCCGCCCGAGCCAAGGCAAAGGCATTGGCTGAGGAATTGGCCGCCAAGTATGGCACTCCCGCTTATGATATTTACGGTATTTTTGAAGGTAAGGGCGACCTGAACATCGTTACCCAGCCCGCCTCTTTCCATCCCGCAGCCCAAACCTTTGACAGCAGCTTTGTTTTTGCCGGTCCTCAGATCATGAAGCGTGTGGATTCCGGCACATGGGAGTCTCCCGAGGGTGACGCCCCCCTGATATACACGTCTTTGGGCACCCTGTTCAACGCATGGCCCGAGTTTTATCACATCCTCTACGGCGTTGTGAAAGACATGGACCTGCGGCTGGTTTCTTCCGTGGGATCCATTTTGACCAAGGCAGAGCTCGGCGAGATTCCCGCCAATGTTAGGACCTTCCCTTTCCTGCCTCAGTTGGAAGTTCTGGAGAATGCGGATTTCTTCATCACCCACGCAGGTATCGGCTCCGTTATGGAAGCTGCTTACTACGGTGTCCCTATGCTGGCAATCCCCCAGATGGATGAGCAAGTATTTACCGCCACCTGTATGGTCAAGGCAGGCCTAGGCGTCATGATTCCCAAGGAGGAATTAACCCCCGAAAAACTGAAGGCCGGCATTCGGGAGCTGATCGGCAATCCCGTTTATGCGGAAAATGTGAAAAAAATGTCCGCTGAATTACAGACTCTGGGCGGTGCCTATGCGGCGGACAAGATCATGGAATTCATGGTCGGCAGAGCATAAACGTTCACGCTTCGGGGAACAAAGGATTATGCGCCAATATTGCGAATCGATCAGGATCTGACGTATAATTTGCGGAATTCACCCGGTGTTACTTTTTCGATTCGTTTAAAGATGTAACAAAAATAACTGACATCTTCAAATCCGTTGGCATAGGCAACATCGCGAATGGCCGCAGCAGCATCGTCTAGGAGGAATTCCTTGCTCTTTTTGATGCGGACCAAATTAATGTACTCGAAAATGCGGACATTCATTGTTTTGCGGAACAGCGTGCAGAGATGCTGCGGCGTAACGCCGAGCAAATCGGACAGATCTTTGAGCGTAATGTTTTTGGCGTAATGCTCCTCAATATAATTCAGAATCGGGATCAGCCTGCCATATCGATTGACAATGCTCTTAGCACTTGATTCCGAAACATTTTTTAGCAATGTCATCAAGAAAGCATATGTTTGCGCTGAAACATCCAATGTTTTAATCGGACTGGGGGACCGGGCCAAGTCCATGAGTTTTTCCATGGCCTCACGGACGTCATCGGGTTGTGCGACGAAGAAAACACCAGAATCGGTCATCCGGGCGGTATCTTGGAAAAAGTCGGCGACACCGCTTCCGGTCAGGGCGATCCAGTCAACCACCCAATCTTCGGAAGACTCGGCGTAATACTCATGGGTCTCATCAGGCAGCAGGAACATACCCTGATCCTTGCCGATCGTGTATTCTTTACCGGTCACAAGCAAACGCCCGACCCCGCTCCTGCACTGGACCCATTGGTGGCAGGGATAACCGTCGGTCCGGAGCACATGTTCCTGAACATGATCCAGACCAAGAGCAAAAACATAATATGGCAATTTTTGTTTATTTTCGGTTAAAATCGGAAACAGCGTATTCTTCATTTTGTACGATCCTTTCGCAATCAGATATTGATAAGCGGCACTGCATTAAATTGTCAATAATTGAATATATCCGGAACTCTTGACAAGTATGCATTATAAAGTAAATGATCCTTATTTTCCAGCAAATTAGACTAAAATTGACAATTTCTTATGAATAATTCATGTTGAACACGAGAATAACCATGCCCGACATATCGGAAAACAATCTTTTATTGACATCGGTTTCGGCTAGGCTCGAAAAAGAAAAATAAGAAAAAACGATAAAAAATAAGGGGTTTATTGGGCGACTCGCTTTATTTTCAACGGCTTTTATTTATTGGGCGACTCGCTTTATTTTCAACGGCTTTTTTTATTAGGGCTTTTTTTATTGGTTAATTGCAAAGGTTAATCCCTGTTTGCAAAGGGAAAGCCCTGAAAACTGAAAAAGAGCGAAAAAAACGATATCATATGTGATCTGAACTATGCTAAAATCTGTGTAAGAGGTAGAAAACAGGCA
>JAAYNF010000175.1 GCA_012520975.1 Clostridiaceae bacterium
GGGCTTTGTACTGTTGATCGATGATCGTTACGGCACTTCGACATACCACCAGCTTTTCCCCATTGAATGGCAACCCCGGCAGGTTCAAAGTCCGGATGAGGTTCATCAGATCCTGTTTGATTTCTGGAACCAGGCCTGACCGGACGCTTGCAGATCGGTCAGCATATTGAGCCGGGTGTAGGCTTTTTCCATTTGATGGCTCAAATAGGCGGTTGACAGACCAAAAAAATCCGAGCGAACAGTCGGTCCCAACCGCACATTGTAAATTCGAGAGAAAGGGGCTGTCAGGCTGTGCTTAAGGCACTCCAAGACACCGGTGGACAGGATCCGAGCATCAATGGCAAGGCTCCGACAGGCCGAGGCTGTGCAAACCGTACCACAGGATCGAATGCTGAACAGCGATTTTTCCTGCAGCAGTTCATTGCCACAGATGACACAGGCGTTTGCTTGGGGCGCAAAGCCGATTTCAGCCATCATGCGCAGTTGGGCGATATGCGTGACCAATAGAGGGTCATCCTGGGTCTGAAGCGCCTGCATGGTATAGGCCCATAAGTGGTAAAGTTCAGGTTGAGCCATGGCATCCCGTGTACAATCAAGCAAAACCTCAGCCAGATGAGCCGCGCAGATCAAACGGTCAATGTCTTGATGCAAGGATAAAAAGGCTTCGATCAATTCGGCCGAATTGATCCTGTAATGACCTTTATTAATAAAAATTTCAAAATTGCTCAAGGAAAAAATCTGAGTGGACATCAACAAAGCGCTGCGTGTTCGTCGGGCGCCACGCGCCGATGCGGTGATCAACCCGTGGTCAGCGGTCAAGATATCGACAATCCGATCCGCATCACCAACCGGAACTTCGCGAATGACAAAACCTTTAACCTTTAAATACGGCATGGCTCGGCTCAGTTTCTGGTTTCATAGCCCAAATTGCGTAAAATACCCCGGCGGTTGCGCCAATCTTCACGCACTTTGACGTGCAACTCCAAATAACACGGACAACCAAGCATTGCTTCGATTTGACCCCGTGCCCGGCTTCCGATGTTTTTTAACATGCTGCCGCGATTTCCGATCAGAATGCCCTTGTGAGAATCTTTGTTGCAATAGATAACCGCACCGATCCGAACCAGGTTCCTTTCGGTCACCGCATCGTCACGTTGCGGCTCATTGTCGTCCGCCAATGCTGTAAAAGATTCGATCTCAACCGCTACACCGTAGGGTATTTCTTCACTGGTTAAAAGCAGAACCTGTTCACGAATCAACTCGGCGCACAGACCTCGTTCCGTTTGGTCGGTCAGGCTGTCAACAGGATAATATCTTGGACCTTCCGGAAGCAATTGTCGTATTTCCGAGATCAGCCGATCCAGACCATCGCCGGTTTTTGCCGAAATCGGCACGATTGCGGCAAAATCAAAAGCCGACGCATAGAGCGCCATCAGAGGCAGAAGTGCTTCTTTAACGACCCGGTCCACTTTGTTGAGCACCAGAATTACTTTTTTGTTCATATTGTCGGCTTTTTGCATAATATCGGCTTCGATTGATGGAATCCCCGGGTAGGCGCGTTCACCGGTCGCCTTTTCCGCGTCAACCAGCAATAGGGCGATGTCGCCATCTGCCAATGCTGTTGTGGCGGCCTGTACCATATATTCACCCAGACGCGTACGCGGAGCATGGAAACCGGGTGTGTCCAAAAAAATAATCTGGCTGTTCTCGTCATCGATGATGCCCCGAACAACCTGACGGGTGGTTTGAGGTTTGGGCGATGTAATCGCCAGACGTACCCCGACCAGTTTATTCAATAAAGTGGATTTTCCGACATTGGGACGACCAATCAGGCTGACAAACCCCGAACGAATGATTTGCTCACTCATGTGATTCTCCTTCCATCGAATGCCACCAGATCTAGGATCTGTCTTTGTTTCTGTTCCATCACCTGAGCCTGCTCGTCGGCGGAATGATCGTAACCTAACAAATGCAATAAACCGTGCACGCCGAGAAAAGCCACTTCCCGCTCCTTGGAATGGCCGTACTCCGCCGATTGAAGAAATGCCCGGTCCAAAGACAGGATCACATCGCCTAAAAACAGGGTTGGTTGATCGGGGTAAGCCGGGTCAAAGTCTTCAATGCCTGGTTTCCCGAGCAAGTGACCATCGGTCATTTCCAACATGGGAAAGGCCAATACATCGGTCAATTGATTGATCCGGCGGGTATCAAAATTAATCCGACGCATCACCCGCGGGCCGGCAAAAGTAACACAAACAGAAGTTGTCATGCCCTTGTGGATAATCTGTTCTCCAACCGGCGTATTTTGGACCGCCACCGGTAAAACAGCGATCAAAAGCCGCCGCCAGTGCGACAAAGGATATTTACTCTGCCGATTGACGAACTGGATGATCATCGGGATACCTCACTCTTTCATGAAAGTGACCGGAATAAACCTGTAAAAAAGCCTGGATAATCTGTTCAACATCGTGATAGGAAAGCCGGGATTCGATCAGTTGATCTTGTTCATTCTTGGTCTTGACGATTTTGCGAATCAATTGTTCCGCGTCTTCAAGTCGATTGATACCGGTTGATTTCATCGCAGCCTCAACCGAATCCGCCAGCATAACGATGCCCGACTCGCGACTGGTCGGAATGGGGCAGCAGTATCTGAAATCATTGAGATCGGGTTGATCGCGCGTGCCTTGCTCGGCATCTTTGAGTGCCTTGTGATAAAAATAGGCTTGTGACGTTGTGCCATGATGTTCGTGAATAATCCGCAGGATCTGCGCCGGCAGACGATAGCGACGTCCGACCCTGACACCGGCCTCGGGATGGTCCAGAATCATTTCCGCGCTTTTCTCCGGCGACATAAAATCATGGGGGTTCTCGCCTTCCTGATTTTCGGTAAACATCAGAGGATTTTCCAGCTTGCCCACATCATGATAATACGACCCGACTCTGGCCAGCAAGGCGTTGGCTCCGATCGCCACCGCCGCCGCATCGGCCAAATTGGCAACCATCATGCTGTGCTGCGAACTGCCGGGCGCTTCGACAAATAAGCGCCGCAGGAGCGGATGACCTGGCTGGGACAATTCAATCAGGCGGAACGGCGATACCGTATTGAAAAGCATTTCAAAGATAGGCATGACGCCGATCGCCGCAATAACGGCCAACGCACCACTCAATGCCGCAATTCCACAATTGATCGAAATGTCGGTCCAAGTGTCTTTCTGGATCAGGCCGAAAGAAAACGTCAGAAGGATATTGGCTCCGGCTGTCATGATAATGATAAAGGCGTAATTATCTTTACGGATAATTCCTCTTGTAAACAGCCCCGCCACTAGGCAACCACCCATGGCAACCAACAAAAACATCGGGTTGAATCCCGTCATGGGCAAAATAGCGGCAGAAACGGCAAACGACAAGACCACCGCCGCTCGCAAGCCATAATAGACCGTAATCAAAACAGCGGAAAAATAAACCGGAGGAGCCAAGGGCGCTTCCCTAGCCAAATAAACCGAGGCGAGAATCGGAATCATCACCGATAGAATCAGGGCAAAATAATCACTGATTGTGTGGATGTTCTGTCGCTCGTAATGTCGAATATAAAAGATCGAAATCGAAAGAAGCAGGATTAACAGCAAAGCGATGCCGCCAAAATATCCAACGTCGAAGCCTCCGTCGTCAATCAAGGACAAATCAGCCAGCAGGACATAGGTTTCATCCGTGATGATATCTCCCATTGAAACAATCCGACTTCCCTTTTCGATCATAACGGGGTTGTTCTGGATTCGATTATAGGCGGCTTGTCGCGCATTTTCAGTGGCGACCGAGTCAAAAACAACATTGGGCTTGAGGACAAGACCCAAGGTGCGCTCGATGATTCCCGAGTCCTCTTTGTTGTATGTCAGGGACGTCTCCAAATTTTCTATTTTTTGAGCCAATACATTTTTCAGCTTGGCGGAATCGACGGTTTCCGCCATGATCAGGTTGGTCAGTGTTATCACATGTCCTTGAATACTGTTGAAACGGTCATCCTCAAAACTGGCGTAAGACAAGGCATCGGATTGGCTGATGATCAAGCCCATTTGTTGATTGATCTTTAAGACCACCAGATCGGCTATTTCGGCCGGTGTCGATAAATCCGGCCGGGTCTCGGATGGCTCCGGCGGAATCTCCGGCTCAAAAGGTCGTGTCTCCTGCCCGGTTGCCGAAGGCTGCTTTTTTTCACGCAACTCAAGAATAATGGAAAAAAACAGGGCGACATCGGTTTTGACTTTTGCGGCAATTTGCTCCGAACGCAGCATCACATCAGGTACTTCGGCGGCCGCCTGTGCAGCCCTCAGATCGGTTTCGGCTTTGTCACGAATGCTGCGAGGCGCGAAAATATCAATCGTACTTGCATCACCTGGTTCAAGGTCATACTTTTCCGGAATTGAACCGCTGTAAACCGCCAGCATAACGCCGACAAAAAGAATCAAGGACAACAATATCATCAAAAATCGGCTAACACCTTTGGTTGGCTTTAGCATGTTATGCACCCCCTGGATTTACAGCACTCTCATATGCCCTGATGATGCGCTGGACCAACGGATTGCGAACAACGTCGCGCTGGGTCAACGTAACAAAAGCCAACCCTTCGACATTGCGCAGAATCTTTCTGGCTTCGTTCAATCCGGAGCGTGTGTCTGACGGCAAATCGATCTGAGTAATATCACCGGTGACCACAGCCCGTGAATTATAGCCCAATCTGGTCAAAAACATCTTCATCTGTTCCGGTGTTGTGTTTTGCGCCTCGTCTAAAATGATGAAAGCCTCATCCAGCGTTCGTCCGCGCATATAAGCCAACGGAGATACTTCGATCAATCCTCGCTCCATATTTTTTAAATAGCTGTCAATACCCATCAAGTCATGTAACGCATCGTACAGCGGCCGCATGTAAGGGTCCACTTTGGTCTGCAGGTCGCCGGGCAAAAAGCCAAGTTTTTCGCCAGCTTCCACAGCCGGCCGGGTCAGGATAATCCGGCTGACTTCACGGGCACGAAAGGCGTTGACCGCCATGGCCACCGCCAGAAAGGTTTTACCGGTACCGGCCGGTCCGATCGCAAAAGTGATTTCATGATCGCGAATGGCTTTAACATAGGTTTGCTGCCCCAGTGTTTTACTCCGAATCGGGCGTCCCTTGGCCGTAACGCAGACGCAATCCGGCGTATACCCGATGACCTGCTCCAGATTGCCCTCGCGGGCCGTATCGCAAAGATAAGTCACCAGTTGCAGATTGACCGGATTGCCTTGCCGGTGAATTTCGAGCAGGCGCTCACAAACCGTAACTGCCTTGGTAAGGTTTTCTTCATCGCCATCAAGCACAATGCCCTGATCGGTCATCTCGATTAAGACATCAAGAAGTTGCTCGATCATCTGCAGATGGCCGTTACAACTGCCGAAAACAGTCTGGGCGGCTTGGGCATTTTCAATTAGGATCATTCGCTTCATTTAGCGTACCTCATTCATTTAACTTTGCATGAGCAAATCAATTTTAAATGCCGTGCTTTGCTCACTCAGCGCCGGAATTGTCATTTCCGGAATAACATTGACCTGAATATCGTACTGATAGCTCTCATACTGAATACTGTTGACAATGGCATCGCGCATATCCATTAAGTAGTCGACGATATAGCGTTCATTTTCAGGATTGGTAATGGCTTTGATCGTAAAACGGTTTCTGGCCATCAAGGGGTTGCCATTGATAACAATATTGTCACCGCTTTCACGGATCTCCGACATCGCCACGACCCGTTCATCATTGATGGCGATCGCTTGGGCACCGATTCCGCGCAGCTCGTTGACGAAGGAACGCAAGATGGTAGCGCTCACCTTCATGTCAGGATTACAGCTGATCTGAATCTCGATGCCATAATTGCGCACCTCCCGAAGACCGGCAAAGATTGCCGCTCTCTCCTTTTCGGCAATGATTGCGCGGATCTGATCGTTGCCGGTTGCCATATCATCCTCCAGCAACTGAACCAGCTCATAAAGATAGTTGTTCCGTTCAGTCAGCTCCTCGTTCTTTTTTGCCACATCAATCAAGCGATTCTGCAGCTCCGCCAGATTGCTTTCGGTCAGATTGTCGCTATTAACATTTTTCATCTGGAGCGCGATCAGGATACCCAGAATCATGCAAACGACCGCAAAAGCAATGGATTTGACAACATTCTGTTTCATGAGTTCACGACCTCCAACATGTCAATATATTGATCAATATTATCCGATTCAGCATAGGCCGGGATGACAATCCGATCGGATTTTTGAACCTTGACGACCAAGTCGATCCCCGGCATCCGGCGAAAATTAAAGGTCTGGTCGTGCTCGATCGCCTCACTCAATCGGGCCGGATCGCCCAAAGCCAGAATAACATAAGGCGGACTTAGCCTTTGTTGATTGCAGCGGATGGTCAGGCCGATACATTTAAGATCCGATGCATTGACAAATCGATTGCCGTTAATGGAAAAGGCGGCGGCATCGGCACCAAGCAAAAGATCGAGCGCGTGCTTCAGATCCGTGTCGTGCACAATCGAATCTTCGTTATCGCCAATTTTAAATCCCGGTTTATCATCAAGTGTCAGAATGATCCCCGGGCCGCTGACTTCGGTAAATCCCGCAAGAACGCGTATCTTCTCCAGATCAGCGAATAACTCGTCATGACCTTCACTGATCAACAGTTCTTGAATCAGCCCTTCTTTTTTTTGTTGCAGCTGTTCATTTTCCCGCAGCAAAGTGGCATGTTGCTCCTCATAAAGACGAAGATCTTCTTGGCGCTGCCGGATTCGATCAGACAGGTCTCGCCGATCCTGTGAAACCCCGACCGATGTGATATGGGACATGATAATCCAACCAAATGCAAGCATCAGGACAAACAGCAGCACCCGTTGCCGGTTACGGGGTCGAGCCGAATGACTTTTGCGGGAACTTGGCGATGTATTGATATCTTGATCGGTTTGAGTTTTCACCTTAATTTCTCCAGTAATTCGCGAAAATGGCCCGGCAGCTCACATTCCACCCGGATCTGCTCGCCGGTAACGGGATGTGCAAAATCAAGGGAGCTGGCGTGAAGGGCCTGTCCCTCCAGATGGTAATGTTTGCGACCGCCGGCGTAGAGCCGATCGCCAATGATGGGATGACCGATATACTGCATATGAACCCGAATTTGATGGGTTCTGCCGGTTTCCAACCGGACCTCCAACCAAGCGCCCGCGGCGAAGCGTTTTTTGACAGCAAAATGCGAGATGGCCGGTTTGCCGTCGGCAACAATTGCCATGCGCTTCCGGTTGCGTGGATCTCTGCCTATCGGCGCATCGATTATGCCGCGATCGCTCCCCGGATTGCCATGCACCAACGCTTGGTATGTACGCTTGATTTCGTGTCGCCGGAGCCTTTCGGCCAAGGTGGTATGCACTTGATTGTTTTTCACTACCAGAATCAAGCCGGAGGTGTCTTTATCAATCCGATGAACAATGCCCGGACGAACAACACCGTTTAGGTCGGAAAGATCATCCTGGCAGTGGTCGAGCAGGGCATTGACCAGCGTTCCCGAATGATGTCCGGCTGCCGGATGAACCACCATACCCTGAGGTTTATTCACGACCAAAAGCCACTGATCTTCAAAAACGATATCCAGCGGGATGCTCTCGGCCTTAATGGTCATCGGTTCCGGATCCGGAAGCGTGAGCGATATGGTTTCGCCAATCGAGGTCTTCCAAGATGCTTTGACAGGATTTCCGTCCAACAAAACCAAGTTCCGGCTGATCAATTTTTGCAGATAGGAACGGGAGTATTGCGGTAATTTACCGGCCAGATAGGAGTCCAGACGTTGGTCTGACTGATCAATGATTATCTTCAGAACCATGAGTATTCTCCTTTACGGATAAATCACCGGCCTTTTCCTTTTTCGACCAACAAGACCAACCGCCTTTCACCAGATCGTGATCGGTCAAGATTAATAATGCCAATAGAATCGTACCGCAAACAATCAGCATATCGGCCAAATTAAATGTCGGAAAGATATAATCGCCAAAATGAAAATCCAGATAATCCGTAACGCCTTTATATCGGATACGATCAACAAGATTGCCTAGGCTCCCGGCGATGACCAAGGTCAAACAGGCCTGAAGCCGCAGGTGGCGACTGCGAAAAATAATGACCAGCATGATCAGTGTAACCACTGCCGATATGACGGTCAAAACATAAACCCCCCAATCTTTATTGGCCAGAAAGCTCCAAGCCGCGCCCGGATTATGACGGTTGACCAGATAGAAAAATCCGTCAATAACCGTCATGCTTTCCCCAGGAGAAATATTATTTCGCACAACGGCTTTCAACAGCTGGTCGGCCGAAGCCAACAGGATGATCACGATGATCGACCAGGCCATATCCACAACTCCTCAACCCCGTTATAAGGGTTTTGTCTAACCGGTTTGCATTGTCCGATAACTCGATCTCCGTAAAGCACGGCAGATTGTCGGAACAGCAGGCAGGACCAGACCGACCGGGCATCGGTCTCATAAAGATTATACAACAAAGCGGTCTTATCATGGCCGGGTACCAGCGCAACAAGATCAAGGGATGCCGTTAAGCGACCGATCCAGAGATCATAGCCCGTCATCGTCGGTCCCGCAATTTGATCAAGCAACGAATACGCTTCGGGTCTGTCGGCCCCATACAGCCAAGTCACATCCGGTTCCAGCGGCAACCGGGCTTCCAAAATGGCGATGTCAAATTGACCGGAGAGCAAAGCCGCGCGGAAGGCCGCTTCGCCCAGAGGGCGGACCGTGGCTTTGACGCCGGCCTGGTCCAATAGATCTGCAGCAACTTCGGCAACCTGGTTCCGTAGCCGATCATAAGCCGGAAAAACAACGATCGATTGTCCGCCACCTTCGGGCCAGACTGATTCGATGGTATCAGCGGATTCAGCTTCTGACAAAAGATAACCATCGGCCAAAATAAATGAACTTTGAGGCAACGGGATCTCAGCCTGCTCTGTGGTGGGAAATCTTCCGGTTTGATGAACCGCCGCTGCGGTCAATATCCGTTTAACAAAAGCCAAGCGATTTTCATCCGCTAAAACGCGTCTCTGATTGGTATTGTAGAGCAGAAAAACCAGATCTCCCGAAAGATAATGATCAAATCGCAAACTGCCGCGCAAACTCATTTTATGATAAAGGTCCGGCGACAGATCGATCAGATCAATTTGATCTTCTTCCAGCGCTTTCAACGCATCCATCGGACCGGCATACGGGATCACTCGGATCCGTTCCAAGGCATTGATTTCCTCTGTCGGCCGATGGCGGATCAGCAAAAGACCGGTGTTAGCGTCAAAGGCTTCCATTCGAAAAATGCCGGTGCCCGGAAACAGTTCGCCGGCGCCGGATTTCAGACTGACAGCCGGGACCACGGGAAATGTCAGAGCATAAGCCAACCACGGATCCGGCTGTTCCAAAAGCAGGCGGATGGTCAAATCATCCACAACTTCAGCCTCGATCACACCAGATAGTTGCAGCGCGTAAGGAGATTGATCACTGTTCGCTTTGATAAAATCAATACAGGCCTTGACATCCGCGGCGGTTACCGGCTGGTTGTTATGAAATTCAAATCCGGCGGCCAGCCGGATGTCAACCGCGGGATTTCCCGAACTATCTGTCCGGAACATTTTATCCGCCAGCGCCGGTTGAATCATCTGATGCTCATCGACCGAAAACAAGCCGTCAAAAATTAAGCCGTTGACCGATTGTCCCGATTGGCTGTTATCCAGCAACGGGTTGAGGATTTGACGTTTGCTCCACCACAAGCGAAGTTCTCCGCTGGCCATATCCGGTTTTTGTGCCGGCAAAGCTTCCTGTTCACTGCTTGTTTCGATTGTGTTGCGCGGCTCGCCGGTTACGGCAGGAACGTTTTGCTCAATGGAGCAGGCCGAAAAAAGCCAACCGACGGCAAGCAGAAGCAAACAGGTTGTCGTCAAGCTGCGGCAAAAGCGAAACATCATTCATTCACCTTGATCCTAACAATCTGATTTGCCCGGCCGGTCTCAGGGTCGACTTCGACCATAACCGCACATAATATGCATGCGCCACCGGCGAGTGTATGTTGGGACGGCAATCGGTCAACCAACCGCCGAAGTGATGCCGCGCGATCCATTCCGATCACACCCTCGGAGGGGCCGGTCATACCAACATCGGAAATAAATGCTGTTCCTTGATCCAAAATTCTTTCGTCTGCGGTCTGGACATGAGTGTGCGTACCGATCACGGCACTGACCCGACCATCCAGATACCAGGCCATGGCGCTCTTCTCGGCTGTTGCCTCAGCATGGAAATCAACAAGAACCATCTTGGTCTGGTGTTCCTGTTTCAAATCGGATAACAGATTGTCGGCAGCGACAAAAGGATCATCAGCCGGACCCATGTAAACGCGGCCAAGCAAATTAATCACAATCAACCTGCCGGCCGGGCTGTTAAAAACGGTTGCGCCGCGACCCGGCCAAGCCTTTGGCATATTAGCCGGTCGGATAAGGTGTTGCCAATCATCCGCCTGATCGAGAAATTCATGTTTCGACCAAATGTGATTGCCCATTGTAATGACATCCACACCACAGGAAAATATTTCGCGGGCAAGAGCTGAGGTTATACCCCGGCCGGCAGCAGCGTTTTCGGCATTGGCAATACAGACATCGGCCTGCCACTTGTTTTTCAGCTCCGGCAATTTGGCTTTCAGGAACTTTCTTCCACCTGAACCGACCACATCACCGATAAAAAGAATTCGCAAAAAAGTCCCTCCAACAGTAGAATTTGACTGGTCCTATTTTATCATAGATCGGGCAGGTCCAACACATCCTGCCTTTGGGGTTGTTCGAACCGCAAAAAGGACGCCTCCGCGGCTTTGATAACCGCATTGTCGGCGTCCTTTTGACATGCTTTTCCTTCACTAATTCCAATACAGTTGATTAACCAATTACTTGGCAAACTCAGTAACGCGCGCTTCCCGAATGATGTGCACTTTAATTTGACCCGGATAATCGAGTTCTTCCTCAATTTTTTTGCAAATTTCGCGAGCTTTGAGGATCATTTCGTCATCACGCACATCTTCCGGCTTGACCATGACTCGGATCTCTCGACCGGCCTGTATGGCATACGATTTTTCAACACCTTCAAAGGAATTGGCAATATCCTCGAGTTTCTGGATACGCTTGATGTAGGTCTCCAGATTTTCTCGTCTGGCTCCGGGTCGTGCCGCCGAAATGGCATCAGCAGCAGAAACCAGAACCGATATCAACGAATTCGGTTCCACGTCACCGTGGTGAGACACAATGGCGTTGATGACTTCCGGACTTTCTTTGTACTTGCGAGCCAATTCCCCGCCCAAGGTAATGTGAGAACCTTCCAGTTCGAAGTCAGCGGCTTTTCCCAAGTCATGCAGCAATCCGGCGCGCTTGGCCAGATTGACATCCAGTCCCAACTCGGCCGCCATCATGCCGGTCAGCCAACAAACCTCAATGGAATGTTGCAGAACATTTTGTCCGTAGCTGGTACGATAGCGCAACTTGCCAAGCAGCTTTACGATCTCGGGATGCAGCCCCATGATTCCGGTTTCAAACACGGCGCGATCACCGGCCTGTTTGATGGCCGCATCAACCTCTTTACGGGCTTTTTCGACCATTTCTTCGATTCTGGCCGGATGAATCCGACCATCGGTGATCAGCTTGTCGATCGCAATGCGGGCAATTTCGCGTCGAATCGGATCGAAGCTGGACAGAATAACCGCTTCCGGTGTGTCGTCAATGATTAAGTCAACACCCGTCAACGTCTCAATCGTCCGAATATTTCGGCCTTCTCGTCCGATAATCCGTCCCTTCATCTCATCATTGGGCAACGTAACGACCGAAACCGTTGCTTCGGAAACATAGTCAGAGGCGTAACGTTGGATCGAACTGACAATGATTTCCTTGGCTTTATTGTCAGCCTCTTCGCGAGTGGTTTCTTCCATCTGGCGAAGCATGACAGCCATGTCGTGGCTGTATTCCTGCCTAGCTTGATCCAAAACCAAAGTTTTGGCTTCCTCTACGGTTAGGCCGGAAATACGCTCAAGTTCGAAAATCTTTTGCTTTTCCAGCTCGCGGGTACGTTCTTCCAACGCCAACACATCACTGACCCGGTTTTCCAAGGCCTCTTCTTTTTGCTCCTGAATTTCAAGTTTGCGATCGAGAGCTTCCTCCTTTTGCTCCAGACGGCTACGTTCGCGTTGCAGTTCGACTTTCTTTTCCCGAACATCTTTTTCCAATTCAAGTCTTGTTTTATGGATCTCCTCCTTTGTTTGCAGAAGGAGTTCTCTTTTTCTATTTTCGCCGGACTTCTGCGCTTCACCGATCAGCTTCACTGCCTCTGCTTCTGCCCTTTCCATCTCGGAGCGGATGGCTTCGGATTTTTTGCTGAATCCTCTCTGATAGTAAAAAACGGTACCACCGATTGCGGCTACAACGCCAACAACGAGTCCGACCAATAACCATAACCAAGGTATGGTAATCACCTCCATTTATTTATTTGTCAAGTTTCATTTCTAAATTTCAGAATTGATTTTTGGATAAGCATTTATATTATTCTATCGATAAACAGGACGCAATGTCAACAAAAAAAATAACAACGCCTGCCCGGAGAGGATTGCCATCTCTTCCCGGGCAGGCGTTTGCTGTTGTTAGGGTTTAGGCAAGACCGGGTCTTTAACAGTTAAATAGGAAGCCCAAAAACTAAAACGCATTAATTTCAGGCCTTAGGGCCATTTTTTATGTCAATTTTCCTCTTTTGCTATTGCGTATATCTGAGTATATGTTATAATGA
>JAAYNF010000176.1 GCA_012520975.1 Clostridiaceae bacterium
AAACCTCAGCGCCTATCATCTTTTCGATAACCTTGTATAACTTTAGTTTTTGCTTTATCAGAAAGTTTATGATCCATACGATTGCTCTTAACTTCATTTCTTACCCCCTTGCCTTTCGGCACCAAACGGTCCCGGCGTACCGATCGACGACTTCCAGCGTTTGGAAGAAACTGCTGCGCTCATAAGCCTTCGGCGTGCAGAAATACTGCACATCCGGACCGAAAGCTCTTATCCCCGCAAGAGCGTCCTCGCAAGCGGATATGACGGTATCGGTGATCGGCGGCTTTCGCTTGGATCCGTAAACGGAAAACTGGCCGGGAGCGCTGATCACGTCAAAGATCGTGTCGCCCCAGCCATTTTCTAAGCGGTTCAGTATGACAGTGGCCACGCCTAAGGCCCCTTCATAAGATCCGTCACATTCCAGCGCTGTTATTTTCAGCAGCCATTCATCGACCGGCTCCGGCTCAATAACGCCGCGATTAACGGAAGGATCCTCGATTGACGGTTCCGGTTCCGGTGTTTTTATTGTTTCTGTTGTTGCTACGGTGATCCCCGGCCATGCTGCGACCTCTTCGCTGACTTTTGTCAGGTCCTCGCTCATCTGGTCCAGAGCGGCCTGCATGGATGCCTGGGCCTCTTTGATCTCACTCGCGGACGGGATAAAGTTTGTGAAGGTTCCGACTGCAAAAAGGATCAGCACGGCCAGACAAATCAGGAACCCCAGCGCGATCATGGCGTCAGGCGTCAACAACTTGCGGTAGCTTCTCTTACGCAAAACGCGTTCTGCATCCTGGATTTTCATGGATGCACCTCCTCGATTAGCTGAATTTTCTCGCAGCGTATTTGTCCGGTGGTCATATAAGGTACACACACACCGGCAAGCCACTCCCAGCGCAAAAGGCATCGCCAAACAGGACTGAGGTCTATATGTCCGTCAGTCCTTCTGCGAATGTCTTCTATATACGCTAAGGTGGATACATTAACGCCACAGCCGCAATCAGCGGTTCGGCAGTAATTGACTACTTCCGAGATTATTGATCCCGGCTTGATTTTCCAGTATTTTGGACTTGGATACATGTAGTCAAAGATTTTGAAAACAATGTATCCTTCATCTGTTTTCTCAAAGTTTTCATTGAGAAAATCAATTGGGGATACAAGGCCTTTTGCTCCGGACAGGTTAGCAAAGGTCATTCGGGAACTAAAAAGATTGGTTCCGGTTAGATCAGCGTCTTTTAGGTTGGCTCGCCATAAATCAGTGAACCTCATATTCGCCTCTCTCAAAACGGCACCATTTAAATTCGCGTACGTCAGATGTGTGTAGTATAAATTTGTCTTAGACAGGTCTACACTTCTAAGGTCTACTCGCTTTAATTTCTTAAAACTCAGATCCGCTTGTTGACCACCCTCACCGTCAAGCCACTTGTGGTGTTCGGCTAAGGCGCGGTCTAATTTTTCCTTTTTCATGGATCCACCTCCAGAATTGTTTTTGCTCTTTGGCCTTCATCAGTCAGAAGCCATTCGTTAAACTCTTGTCTGTTTTTCGGATCCTCGTAAAAACGAGTGATTTCCTTGACCAAGATCCTGCGCCTGTCGTAGAAATCCATTCGAATGGACATCTTTTGGGAAAAGCCGGTTATGTCCGTAACGGTGAGATTGAAATCTGGTGGTTTTTTTGCTAGAATTTGATTCATAGAAGGGTTTCCTTTCTGCCGGGTTCTCCGGCGCCCTTGGCCGCCTGCTGTCACAGGTGGCCTTTTTTTAACCACGCGTTACCTCCTTTCACTGCTTCTCTTGTTCGGTTTTTCGAACTTTCGGAGTAAAAAAATATCTGACAACGTCCGAAATGTCTAGCTCCCTTGCAATAGCGATAATTTCACTCACACGAAACTCAGATTTGTTGTTGAGTTTGCCGGAAAGGGTGCCGTAGTGCATATCTGTTGCCTTTGCGAGTGATCGGATGCTGTGCCTTTCATCTCGCATTGTCTCGCGCAACAGGCTGTAATCATATTCCAAACCGCTCACCTCCGTTCGATTTATCGAACTTTTTGTTTTGATTTTAAAGCATCTATTTGATGTTGTCAACCGTTTTCCCGAACAAAAACAAATAAAAATTCGGGTAACATATTGATTTATCGAACAAAAATGCTTATACTCCAACTTATAGGAGGAGGGGAAACATGGATAGTAATAAACAGGACCTTGTTCTTTTTGGCAAAAGATTGAAAGAAGCACGAAAACAACAAGGTTTAAGCCAGCAAGAGTTGGCCGATCGGCTTGGAACGAGCAAGAGCATGGTCTCAGCGTATGAAAATGGAAGTAGTGACCCGCGGCAATCTATGATCCCACTGATGGCTTCGGTCCTCAAAGTGTCAATTGTCTGGCTCCTCACAGGGGAAAAGGAAGTTGAAAAAACCGAGAGGGAACGTTCTTATTTGCACGCAGCATTTGACAAAGACTTAAGCCTTCTTTCTGAGGAAGACTTGAACGCTCTTGACGAACAAGTAGAACTGAGAATTCTAAGGCAACGCAAACTCCAGGAGCGCGTGAACGAAAATGGAACGACTAAACGCAATAATTGAGCAGTTAGAAAACTCCGGAGTTCAAATTGACTGGCACAGAATATCCGGGATAGAAGGATACACAAGAATTCATGAAAACGGCGAAGTCTACATGGCTGTTGATCCACAACTATCCACGTCAAGAAAAGCTGCCGTCGCATACCATGAAGCAGGACATTTTTATTGTGGTTTGGGAGAATTAAGCGACAAAAATGAATTTAGGGCAGATTCCTGGGCAGCGCGACAGCTTATCGTCCCGGAAGAAATTGTACAAGCAGTAAAGGATGGCATTAAAAACGTTTATGAGCTCGCAGAAAAGCTCGATGTTGATCAAGAATATTTGGAACACTGTTTGAGGATTCTAAAGATAGTGCGCGGGCCGTATATTGAGCATAAACAGTATGTAATTTGGCTGGATCCAATCACAATATATGACCGGGAAACAGAACAGTTTTGGCCAGAAGAGAATTAACAGAAAGCAATCAGAAAAGGAGAAAAGTAAAATGAAAATGAAGAAAATTATTGTTGTAGCTCTTACCGTTTTGTTCGTTTTTGCTATGACTTCCTGTGGTCTTAGCAAGGGAACAATGAGTCAAGTGCCTAACCGATCGGAAACAAAAAAAGAGCAAAAAGAGCAACCAACCACACCAACAACAGAAGCCGTCCCGGACGTTGGCACTCGCAAAAATCCTGCTAAATTTGGTGAAACAGTTCATTACAAAGGTGAATTTCTCTGGGAACCTATCGAGTTTGAAGTTACTTTATCAAACCCAGTTCAGGGCCAAGCCGCTGTGGATCGCGCGATGAAAGAAAATTCTTTTAATGAGTTTAGCGAAGGGTATGAACCTATTATTTTTGATGTTACTTTCACATTAGTTAAGTACGAACCTGAAGAAGACGACCCGTTCTCAATAGATAATGTCTTTAGTTTTGACTATTTTAATAGCGATTTTTCAGAGATAGATACTACAGAACATAGTGTAGTCCTTGACAAAACTATCGGTGGAAAGGTTTTTGAAGGTGGAACATTATCAGGTCCTGTTGGTGGCGTATTCAAAAAAGATGACAAAGGCTACATTGTTTTCCTCGATCAAATTTGGTTTCAAGTTCCTTAATACCATAACATAAGAGGATAAACATGCAAAGCAAACCCGCAAACATACCGGCAGTGATCTATGCCAGGTACTCATCACTTAACCAGCGCGAGGAGTCCATAGAGGGCCAGCTGCGCGTCTGTTATGAGTATGCTGCCAGAAACAACTTGGATGTTATCGGCACTTATGAGGACCGTGCCTTGTCCGGCACCAGCGATAAGCGTCCCGGCTTTCTGCGCATGATAGCAGACTCCGCAAAAAAGACTTTTAAAGTAGTGCTGGTCTATAAGGGAGATCGGCTTGCCAGAAATCGATATGACAAGGCAAACTATAAGCAAAAGCTAAAGAAAAACGGAGTCTCGATAGTATCTGCCACAGAAACCATCCCTGACGGTCCGGAAGGGATCCTGCTGGAGTCTTTGCTTGACGGCTTGGCAGAGTACTACTCTGCAAACTTAGCGCAAAACACCCTTCGAGGCCTGACGGAAAACGCGCTGAAAGCAAAACATAATGGATCCTTCGTGCCATTCGGATTTGCCCTTAACGAAGATAATTGCTACATCATAGATCCGGAAACAGCACCGATCGTTGCCGAAATTTTTAGGAAGTACGCTTCCGGCGCGAAAATGAAAGATATTATTTCCTGGTTGAAAAAAAGAAGAATTAAAAATCGTGGGAAAGATTTTAACCATAATACGCTCCGGTGGCTCTTGACTAATATAAAGTACACCGGCCTTTACAAGTATGCAGATGTCGAGATCCCGGACGGTTGCCCGCGGCTAGTATCAGATGAGGTGTTTTACATGGTGCAGGACAAGCTAAATAAAAGCAAAGATAAAAAAAGCAGCACATCACCGATTAACTTTCTACTATCCGGATCGTGTTTCTGCGGCGAGTGCGGCAGCACTATTGCCGGAGACTCCGGGAAGGGTCGTGCAGGACAAACATATTATTACTATTCCTGCCACGGTAAAAAGAATCTTAAGAACGGGTGTGATCTTCCTTCCTTTCGTAAAAATGACCTTGAGGATTTCGTTGTAAACGTCGCAACAACAATCCTGAACGATCCGGAAGTGCCACCGGCGATAGCTAAAGCCCTTATGCGATACATAGAAGAGGATCCGCAGACTAAAATCATTGAAGCTCTAAACAAAGAACTTAAAGAGGTCTCCAGACAAATAGAAAATTTAGTTAAGGCCATATCAAATGGCTTAGAATCTGAAGCAGTAACAGCCAAGATTAAAGAGCTCGAAAAAGAAGAGAAAGAGCTAAAGAGGGAAATCATCTTAACTCGCGGTGAAAAGGGCCTGCTCAAGCCTGAGCATATAATCTTCTGGCTGAAAAAGTTTCAAAACGGCGATGTGAAAAGTGAAAGTTTCTGTGAGCTTTTCGTAGAAACAATGCTCAACTCAGTAATCATCCATAAAGATAAAATCGCACTTGTTTTCAATTACACTGATGAAAAAAGAAAAAAGGTCACTTTCATCAATGAAAATGACCTAATTCCTCTTGATCTCGAACTTGAGTGTTCGAGTCAGGTTGATTTGGCTCCTCAAGTTGGACTCGAACCAACGACCCTTCGGTTAACAGCCGAATGCTCTACCGACTGAGCTATTGAGGAATATAATCCGGCGAAGACCTATTTTCCCGGGCCGTCACCAGCCAAGTA
>JAAYNF010000024.1 GCA_012520975.1 Clostridiaceae bacterium
TCAAGGCTAAAACAACGATCAGATATTTTTTCATATACGATCCCTCCAATGCCCTAAGAAGCTGTGTCACATAGGCTTCTGGTTATTAGACGGAAGGTCTTGCGGATTTGTTCCCGCCTGATCAGACGCTCGGTTCGCTACCGATGACTTGTTCGGTTTTTTCATTGGACACTTCATCGATCCAGTCCCCATAGCCTTCGCGATCCATATCGGCGAGAGGGATAAAGCGAAGAGCAGCGCTGTTGATACAGTAGCGCCGGCCGCCGCTGTTCTGCCGGTTGGCGCCGCGTCCGTCCGCGCCTTTTTCAAAGAGATCGGGCGGGAGCGTCCTGCCTGAGTTTGCCTGTTCACTAAAGACGCCCGGTAGCTCTTCGCTGCGAAGCGGTTCCTCAGCAAGGGCGAGATTGACATGGCAGTAACCATACGGCCGGTTCTTCAGATAGTTTTGGTGGTAATCCTCCGCGCGGTAGAAATTTTTGAGCGCACGAACTTCGACAACGATCGGGCGCTTGTAGTCTTTTCGGCGAAAATCGATATAATCGCAGATTGTGTCAAAATCTTCTTTGTCTTCGTAGTAAACGCCCGGCCGATATTGCGTACCGACATCGTTTCCTTGGCGGTCTTTCGTTGTCGGATCAATGATTCTGAAGAAGTGAGCCATAATCGCCGTGAGCGTCAGTTTGTCGGCGTCATACGTCAGCCTGACTGTTTCGGCAAAACCTGTCATTCCGCTGCATACTTGCTGGTAGGTCGGATTCTCCATCGTTCCGTTAGCGTAGCCGGTCTCCGTGTCAAGGACGCCTTTTCCGAGAACTTGAAAATAGCGCTCGACTCCCCAGAAACATCCGCCCGCGAGATAGATGACTTTTTTATTCATTTTGTGCTCCTATATCCGGAGGGATCGCTCCAGATCCCGCGCATATCCTGCCGTGCTCTTTTCTCAAGTTTGGCAAAGTAATCGTTAAACTGTGTTGTCGGTTCATATCTTCGTTCTTCCGCGAGCCCTTCTCGAACAAGAACCTCGTTGATCATCGTGTGCGCGTCAAGCCATACGTAAGCGAGCAACCGACCGTACCGGTCGGTTTTGGTCTTCTCGAACTGCAGGTAAACAGTCCGCTTGTTCAGCCACTGATTGACAATGCGCGATACCGATTCTCCCCGGTGTGTCCGCGCGGTCTTGTCGTGGTGCGCGTATGACTCCGGCGCGTTCACGCCGATCAGGCGGAGCTTTTCAGTCCCGTTGTCTCGTAGAACCACGAGGGTGTCTCCGTCGACAACGCGGTCAATGACCGCCTTCTCGAGCCTTTTTGTGTCGGCGGCTCCTCCGGGGCGGAGTGCATCGTAAATCTCCAGAGGTGTGTCGAGAGAAGAGGCGATGGCTGCGGCTTCTTCCTGTCCAATAGGAAAACCGTCAGGCAGAACGAGTGGGGGTCCTGCCGGATCCCGTTTTGCCGGCGCTGTTAATTCGTGCCCGAGTGTTCCGTCCGTCTGCCCGCTTTTTTTCGGCAGTCGGCAGCCCGACGTCAGAACGGCGCTTGTAAACAGCAACGCAATGAGCAGCGGGATAATTGCTAAAGATGTTCCTGCCTGTTTTGCGGATAACACGCGTTTGTCAAAATTGTTCAACTTCATGAACTGCTTTCACTCTGACATCATTCTGATTCGTGTCACAAGCAGCAGCCTCAATCTTACCATATAAAATTTTGCACCAGAACCCCCTGCTATAGCAAGCTATGCAAATGTTTCGCAACCATCCGTTGCCTGATCCACCTGTGCCTTCCCCAGAGAAGAAGTCGTAAATAAAATGCTGTATTTTAAAGTTTTGCGCATAGATACTCTATGCGTTCTCAATAGAATTATCATTTTCCAAAAAATCTAAAATCGTCAATAGACGATAGCCTTTTTCGAGGTTTGAAAACGGCGTCCTGTCCATTGTTATGAGTATCTTTTTATAACCGTCATCCAGACCGCGGAAAGAGGACAGTTCTCTCTCTTTTACACCCGGATTCTCTAAACTGTAAGTAACTTGAATATAATTTTTTCGCCCTTCCGTATCTCTTGCAACAAAATCAATTTCTTCATTCCTGTTTTTCCCTATATCGACGATATAACCCCGCCTTATGAGTTCCACATAGACGATGTTTTCTATCGCACGGGAAACTTCAAGCTGACGGTACTGAATAAGCGCATTGCGAAGCCCCATATCACAGACATAATACTTATTTTGTGTTTTAAGATATGCTCTTTCCTTGAGATCATAGCGTTCTACTTTGTAAAAAAGAAAAGCATCCGCTATGTGATTAAGATAACGACTCACAGTCTCATTATCAACAGATTTATATCCGCTGCTCAATGTATTCGCTATTTTATTCGGCGATACAACCGATCCAATAGATGAGCAAAGAACATGAATCACCCCGCGAAAAACTTCTTCATTTCGTATATCATAACGATCAATCATATCCCGCGTTATAACGGTGTTTGCCACCATTTCCAAATAATCTCTTTTAGCGGGAGCATCCGGCTCTGTAACAGCATACGGCAAGGAACCGAATAAAATATATTCATCTAAGGCTTCTCTTTTATCACCTTTGCGAAAAGAATAAAACTCTTGAAATGATAGAGGGAAGCATTTTATTTCTATGCCCCTGCCTCGAAATATTGTGTTGATATCGCTCGAAAGCAGCTTTGAAGAAAATAATACTTCTTATCGTCCGCAAATTGACCTAGTAAATAAAATCCTTGTGCCTATAGCGGATAAGTGTGTTGAGTAGGTTTTCTCTTTTAATAAACATGACGACCCCCTTAACACATTATATACGCAAAACTTTTGTTTTTCAAAAGTTTTACGCACAGCAGCCTTAGTTCTATTTCTACTATAGAAGTTTCTGCCATCCGGATTCGATATAAACATCATCAATCGTACTTTGTGGAAGCTCTGGAACCCTTTTAGGTACTGCGTTTTTTACCTTTAGCATTATTATGACATACTCCCCTCCGCTCGGATCAGACAAAAACTGGGTTTTTCGTTCGGTCAGGCGAGTTTGATTCCGATCCTGATTTTTTAGGAGTTCCTGAATCAGTTCATCAAGCGGTGTATTGGAGATGTTTTCGCAATTGTAGTTCTGATTCTGGGTCTCTTCCATCTTCATCAATTGAGTCTTGAGCGCCACAGCTTCCTCCGGCATGACGGCTAACAGGAGCATCGTCTTTATTTGATGCTGATCACCGGTTTGAAGCGGCGGACATTAGTGACTTTTCTTGCTTTCGTGCGTTCTTCTTCAATTGTCTTGATTGGTACCTTGCTGCGGCGGGCCAGTTCTTCTCCTGGTAAACGTCTGGTGTACTGCAGTTGTTGAAACAGGTCTTGGTCTGATGCCAGTTCTCGAGCGATTCGGATACACATGAGGCGGCTATCCCGATGCTTTGGAAAGGTGGACACGAGTTGAAGTTATATTTTCAGTCAGAGGGATCGTAAATAGAAAACGATGTTGATTACGCGCACGATGATGGCAGCTTAGGAAAAAGGCGTGTGATCTTATATGGGGATTTTCACAATAAACCGATGGATATAGCCTGAAGTCGCCATAAGAAGTATCCCCGATCCTATAAACAAGAATTGCATTGCTGATAGGGGTATCGATAAAAAAGAATAGATCCGGTCTTGAAGCAAGCTGACAATAAGGGACCCGGCCAGTACTCCGGAGAAGCCGGCGATGCTGCTGACGGCCGTATTAAAGGAAATGTAGCTTGTTCTGTCTTGAACCGGCATATATTCAAAACCTATGTTGAATATTGAAATTGACACCCCGCCCCAACAGATACCGCCCATAATTGTCAGCAGAGGATAAATGATATGCATCGTTTCGCGATTCAGAAACATATAACCGACATGAACAACCCCCAGACAGAGAATTGATGTTTTCGAAACAAAAATCCAGCCCTTATAATCAGCGAATCGTCCCCAAAATTGTGCGGCGATCATTCTGGCCAGGCTTACCGCAAAGCCTATGGCAATGATATAGGTGTAACCGAGTCTGAGGATCGAATAATAGTAAATGCTAAAATATGGTCCGCCAAATTGAAGACCAAAATTCCAGAGGATGGATAAAACCAAGATTTTACGAAATCCTCGATCCTTCAAAGGGATTGTCAAGACCTGCCGAATTCCGACTTGTGATTTTTTAAGCTCTGTCACCGGCTCCTTTGCATTCAGGAGAAAGATAAAATTACCGATAGCCATCAACAAGATGGCTATTGAGCAAATCAGATAGCCCGCCATCTCCTTTCCGTTGTCTTTCGTATAATCGATAATCAATGCCATGAGAAAGGAAAACAAAGCCATGAATATGATGATGATACCCTCGCGAAGCCCCAGATACCGGCCTCTGATTTCTTCAGGTATTAGTTTGACCAGCCAGTTGACTGTAGAGGGCGAAATAAATGAACCCAAAATATGAGCCGTTGCCAAGAAAAAAACAAAAACAACCAACCGTGCAGTTAAATTCGTAAAAACCAGAGGAACCGACATCATCAGCGCAAACAAAAAACGATGGATCAAGCCGAATAGCAAAACGACCCATTTTTCCCGGTTTACTTTTTGCAGTATGACCGGCGAAAAAATAAGCAGGGTGCCGGCGAGGTTTGGAATTCCGGATATGATCCCGTTGACGACATTGTTGGCTCCCAAGTATTCCAAGAAACCCGCGAGGATAACGCCACTGGTTATCGCGACCACGCCATTGGCAAAACAGCCATCAGCAATAAAGAGTTTCCTGCCGCGCTCATAGTCTTTTTCGGATAGGGTTTGGCTTGAAAAATATTTGTCTTTGATCAGCAGCCAAGTTTTGTTCTTGGGTTTGTTCAATTTTCTCTTGCCTGCCTTCGCCGTACTTTTAAAATTCCAGGTAAAATTTGGTTCCGGTGCAAACAAATGGCCACGCTGCAAGCAGCCGACCCAATCTGACAAGATTATAGCAATAATCAGAATAAAAATCCTCTATTTCCGGCTGCGTCGGTTATCTGCGATCAGGAAAATCGAAGTGGCTATGACTGCCAGACAATAGACCAGCAGCAGATTCTTGAAGATATCGTTGTTGAGGAAGCTCATGGCGCTGTTGACCCGGTCGATCACATAGAAAGTCAGCATCATGACAGAGATGATTATGCAGATATGCGGCAGCACTTTCTTAAGCATATGCA
>JAAYNF010000025.1 GCA_012520975.1 Clostridiaceae bacterium
ACGAGTTTCCGGATAAAGTCGCTTGACAGCATGTGCCAGAATATGAGCAGAAGTATGACGGAATGTATTCCGATAGGTAACATCATTAAAATCAGACATTGGTATCCCCCGTTTCCGGCGCCTCCGGTCGGCAAAATGATTCTCTTAATCATAATACAACCAAAACTTGTACGCAAGACCACGAGCCCAATAAAAAATGCCGTTGAAAATAAAGCGAGTCGCCCAATAAAAAATTTGCGAAAACAGTACACAAACATATCAGTTTCGTCGATTTTTGTTGTTTTCATGCTCAGATTGTCAAATCTGCTCGGTCTGAACAATCTGAACAGAGCTAAAGTCCCTTTTTTTATGGCATGATTTTCGCTATACTGTGAGTGTAAGATCGAGTTCTACGGCAGGAGGAACCAACAACATGAGCAGAGCAGATGATCTTTTTATAGAAAACTGCCGGGATATTTTGGATCACGGTTTTGATCAAACCGGTGAGGAGGTCCGTCCCCGCTGGGAGGATGGATCGCCGGCCTATACTATTAAGCGTTTCGGCGTGGTTAATCGGTATGACCTGCGAGAGGAATTCCCCATTATAACCTTACGTCCAATTAATTTTGCCGCAGCCGTTGATGAGATGCTTTGGATATGGCAAAAAAAGTCCAATCGGATCAGCGATTTGAACAGCCGAATTTGGGATAGCTGGGCAGATGAAGAGGGAACCATTGGCAAGGCTTATGGGTATCAGCTTGCGGTTTTGCACCAATATCCCGAAGGAATGTACGATCAGGTGGATCGTGTTTTGTTTGATTTGAAGCACAATCCGGGTAGCCGAAGAATTCTGACCAACATATATAATCACGCGGATCTGCATGCCATGCAGCTTTATCCCTGTGCCTACTCCATGACATTCAACGTGACCGGCAGGCATCTCAACGCCATTCTCAACCAGCGCTCGCAAGACATGCTGGTTGCCAACGGTTGGAATGTGACGCAGTACGCGGTTTTGGTTCACTTGCTGGCGCAGGTCAGTGGTTTGCTTGCCGGTGAGTTGGTTCATGTGATTGCTGACGCGCATATTTATGATCGCCATGTCCCGATTATTCGCGATCTGATCAATCGGAAGGCCTATACGGCTCCTCGCTTGGTGATTGATCCGACGATCACTGATTTCTATGAGTTCCGGCTGGAGCATATCCAGCTGGTGGATTACCGGCATGGCGAGAAGATCACCAAGATTCCGGTCGCGGTTTGACCGTTGGAGGGACCTTCTATGAATCTTATCGTTGCGGTTGACAATAACTGGGGTATCGGCTTTAAAGACCATCTGCTGTTCAGGATCCATGAGGACCTCAAGCGATTCCGCGCTTTGACCATCGGCAAAACAGTCATTTTGGGCAGGCGGACGCTGATGACCTTTCCCGGTTGCCGACCGCTGGAGAAACGGATGAATATTGTGATGACCCGCGACAAACATTTTCGGGCAGAACCGGCGTGGATCTGTCATTCGCTGGAACAGTTGGGTCGGTTTCTATACAATATTCCTGATGACGGGATCTTTGTTATCGGCGGTGCCAGTATTTATGAACAGTTTCTGCCATATTGCCGAACGGCTTATGTGACCCGAATCGAACAATCCGCTGAAGCTGACCGCTATTTTCCTGATCTGGATCGGCAAGACGGCTGGAGCCTGATAAGCTGTCAGGATTATATCAGCCTTGACGCACAGATCGAGGGTCGTGATGAGCAGGTTGAACTGCAATACTCATTTTGTGTTTATGAACAAGAAAAGCCTCGGAGACTTTTTCTATGATCCGCCGAGCCTCCCGAAAGGTTGGTTGTTTTATTCTGGCTGTTCTGTTGCTGACAGGGTTGGCTGCGGGGTGCCGTCTTGACGAAACGCCGACTTTTCCGGCTTTGGAAACCACGAAATCGGTAAAGCCGGATCCGGGCGGGGAGACCTTGCCGAAAAATCCGGAAGCGACCGAATCGGCAAACCTGAAGGCGGCATTGCCTATTAGCCAAGCCGGGCTGGATGCTGTTCGCCTCTTATTTTTAGCCAAGCAATCCGGCCTGTTAAATCTTGAACCCGGACAAACCATCGGATTACAGGTTCAAATTGACGATCTGCGACAGTTTGACGATGGTTCGACCATTGACTTGCTTCCGGTTCCGATTTCAACGGGTGCTACCGTTGATCAAATCCGCATTTGGAAAAACGCGGATGACCTGCCCGATATCATTTATACCTTGTCCGCAGCTGATTTGGCCGGGCTACTACCTGTCCGGAATCTGGAGCAGGAGATGTACAACCAGCCCTTGCTGTCCGCCGGACATGTTAACATGCCGGCATTAGCCAGCGTCAGCTTACAGGGTTCATTAATCGGCATTCCCTGGTTGGCCTCAACACCGATTTTGGTTATCAACCAACAGGTCGCCGACAAACTGAAGCTGGTCATTCCGGACGAAAACTGGACCTGGGATTCCTGGCTGGATTTTTTTAAAGCCGCCCAAGTTGCGCTGGCCGAAGCTGAATTGTTGGCATCACCGGAAATTCTGGCCGAATTTGCCGAGGATCAAACGGCATTAGAGGCCCGATTGTCCGGAGCGCTTTTTGTCATGAATGATCCAACCTCAATACTGTGTTTTTTGCCGGCGGCATTCGATGCCAAGGCGG
>JAAYNF010000026.1 GCA_012520975.1 Clostridiaceae bacterium
CATGGGCTTTGCCGTAGTAGATTTCGCCCAGTTCGCCGGCTTCGCAGGCCGCATGCAGGGCCTGAACTTCCGGACGGAAGCGGTTCTGATAGCCGATGGTAAACTTCTTGCCGGATTTCTTCCAGGCATCGATCATTTGGGCGGCATCAGTCGATGTAGCGGCCATGGGTTTTTCACACATGACATGCTTGCCGGCCTCAAAGGCAGCAACCGTAATCGGACAATGTGATACGTTGGGTGTCAGAACGTGGACAACATCGATGGCCGTATCTTTGAGCAATTCGGTATAGTCCGTGTAAACCTTGGCACCTCTCGCACCATATTCCTTACAGGCTTTCTTAGCGCGCTCCTCGATGATGTCGCAGAACGCAACGATTTCACACCGGTCATTCAATTTGGACAAAGCCGGCATATGTTTTTGATTGGCGATACCTCCGCAGCCGATCAAACCAATCTTAAGCTTTTTCTTTTTCATATTCATGCCTCCTGTTCGTTCAGAATTCTATTGTTCATTGCGACATAACGTTGCAATTGAATCACGGAATCAATGTCAGCATCGAAATGATGCCCCTCGTATTCGCTGGCAATGTATCCTTCGTACCCTCCGTCACGAAGAGTTGTCAAGATCGCTTCGTAGGGTACACAGGGATCATGCCGATCGTCCGGCAGGTAATAGAATTTGCCGTGAATGTAAAAGATGCAGTCTAAATACTCCTGGAGCTGCTCGACACGGGCCGGACGGTTGAATTTTTCATAGATCTCGGTCGTGATTTCCCGTTCGACAGCAGAAAAATCCGATTCAATGGCGGTTTCCTTCGGAACGCCGGTTTGGTGGTTGTCCACAACGGCCGCCAGCCGGTCGGAACGAAAACCCAGTTCAATGGCCTGATTCAGGAAAAGCTGATGCGGGCGATATTGGAAAATGGAAAAATCGGGAACAAAACCAAGCACACCCTTGCCCTCACCGCGCATGACGGAAAAATACTCCTGCCAAAGCGGAACGTCAAAGTGGTGGGGATGATGCATTTCAATGGCCAGCTTCATATCCAGACGTTTGCACCAAGAGATCATTGCGCGAAAGATCTCCGGCGAAATGGCATGCTGGGTCCGAACAAGAGGAAAGCCGGCTTTTTTGGCGTAAATCAGGTCGTTTACAGTGCACTGGATGATCTCCTCGCGCGTCAGGTCACGATCGGAGCGAGTGCCCATGTCAATATAGGCGCTCCAGCAAACCGGCTCCAAGTCATACTTTTTCAACAAACCGGCAAAATACTCCAGCCATTCGTCAGAAGGATATGGATATTCCGGAACCATTTGGGCCGCCACAATTTCGACCCCTTTGTATCCCATTTCGTTGGCCCTTTTCAAAACACCTTCCAAATCCAGCTGATCAGAAATAAATTCAGTGGAAAAGCTGTATAGGGAGACTCCCAGCTTGATTTTGTGCTGTTTCATAGGGACACCTCCTGTTGGTCGGACACAGTCAGGGTTTTGCTCTCGTCGCTGTCCAAGACCAGATATTCACCGAAATAACCCGTATACGGAACCCGATGGCGCATGAAAACCCGCACCTCATGGGGGCCGGCCGCGATACCGTTCGGGTCGATCACACGGATGGTTGCCTTGTCGCTGATGAACCAGTACTCTTTAAAAAGTTCCGGCAGCTCTTCAAGCAAAAACTGCTTGCCGTTCAGATAAAAAATGATGGTATTTTTATCGAGTTTCCGGCCATCGACGTAGAAATCAAGGGCCTCGATGCAACTGAGAAAAACACCACGGTAAGAGGGATATTTGATTTTGAACTCATACCCGATCGTAACTGAATCAACCCGCACATTCACGACTTCATCGTCACAGATCAGGATTTTATTATAGGCTTGAAAATCCATATTCATCCTCCTTCGCAAACGCCTTAATTATAACAGTTTTCAGAGAGCCTTTCCACTTTTTTCACCGTTTTCATGCGTTTTCAGCTCTGTGATCTGAACACGGAACTGTCGATCAAACGTTAATCCGAAGGAAAAGATATTTCGGCCAGACGAATTTCCAGCGGCTGCAGTTCGGCTTCGTAACGGTATGTGCCTTGGACGACCGTTTTTATGCCGCGCCGGTAACCGGGCCTGACATATCGCAGCGTTTCGATATCTTCTTCGTTAAGCGGCAACAGGCCGCCCATTTCTTGCCACCGATCCAAAATGCTCCCTTGCCGACGATTGAGGAACAACTCCGTAACCTCTATTTTGTCTGCCGGAAGATTGGTGAGCGGCAGCTGAAAATGTAAATTTTGCGCTCCGGCAAAGGGTGTGTATCGATTGGCCGTTGTCAGATCAAACAGTTCGCCTTCGGCAAACAGATCCGAGTAGTGTTCATAATTCCAGCTCAAAATCTGAATTTTTGCCCGCTCACGGGTGACGACATGATTTTCACCTTTGATCAGCACTTCCCCTCCAAGCCGGGCGGCAAATTGATAAGCATAAAACGCCGGTTTCCGCAGCCCGTTGCAGGTATACATCCCCATCCCACCGTGAAACAGACCGTCAGGAAGTTGACTTTCGCCGATCAGATCGGTCACGGACCAGTAACCGAAACTGTCCAGTTCATGCTCGTGCAACAGCATGTTTCGGATCAAAAAAACCGAAATAAAGCACGTGTCGTTAATTAGATTGCGATGGCTGACCGTCAGGTTCCATTCGGTTAAATAGATGGGCAGATCTGTCAGCTGCAATGCATGTCGCAGATTATGGACAGACCTGATGAACTTGGCAAAATGATCCGGATCTTTGTGCAGTGCGCTGGTTCGCGTCAAGGCGGCAGACCCTGTAAGATCCAAGTGATCACCGGTAAAATCATTGGCATAGTAATGGATATTGAGAAAATCCGGTCGACAGCGGTGCTTCTTTGTCCAGATTAGAAAAGATCGCATCCATTCTTGCGTTGAATCGTCAATCGGCAAGCAAGACGGTGAGCCGACCACCAGAGCCGGATCAATATTTTTCAGGCAGCGCCAGCTGTTCAAATACAGCTGACGGAATTTATCTTCGTCGCCCAGCGCGAACATCTCGGCAGATATGTCCGGCTCATTCCAGATCGAAAACAACCATTGATGAACCTCTCGGGATCCGTAACGGCTGATCAAATGCCGGACGGTTTCCTCCACCAGCTGATTCCATTCGCGAATGTCCGCCGGTCCGCTGGTGATAAACCGATCGCAAAAAATTCGTTTGTCGGGATCCTCCGCCAGGCAGGCCGGCATGAATGAGAGTTGTACCAGTGGTTTTAAACCGATTTTGAGCAGAAAATCAAAAATTTTGTCCAGTAAAACAAAACTGAACCGAAGCACGCCGTCCTGTCGGCTGCAGACCATCATTTCATCACTGAACAGGCCGTGGAATTTAATATATTCAAAGCCGATTTCCTGTTGCAGATCGGTCAGCATGGCTTGGACTTCGCCGTACAGCAATTC
>JAAYNF010000027.1 GCA_012520975.1 Clostridiaceae bacterium
CCATTTTGATCATTTTGGTCAAAGCACGGGATTTGGACATCCTGCTGCTCGGCGATGAAGAGGCGCGTGCGTTGGGGGTTGCGCCGACAGCCACTCGGTTTGTCATGGTCGTTCTGGCATCGGTCTGCACCGCTTCGGTGGTTTCCATAACCGGCCCGATCGGCTTTGTTGGTCTGATTGTTCCTCATATCATGCGTCTGCTGGTCGGTCCGGCCCACCGGACGTTGACCTTGGCCAGCCTTTTCGGCGGCGCTGTTTTTCTGATGGGTTGTGATCTGGTGACCCGTTTGGTTGCGTTGCCATCCGGAATGGAAATCTCGGTCGGAGTGGTTACGGCGTTGGTCGGTGCACCCTACTTCCTGAGCTTGTTGTTTCGCTCGGCGAGAAAGGGGGACATGCTGTCATGATTTCACGTATGCGGCTCAATACGACACCGGTCGAATTGAGCTGTCAGGATCTGGGTTATCGCTCCGGCCCGCCATCCATAAAAGAGATTCTGAAAACCGTTTCATTTACCGCGAAAAGCGGTGAGTTTCTTGGGATCGTTGGCCCCAACGGTGCCGGAAAATCCACACTTTTGCGTAATCTCGGAGGTCTCCTGCGTCCCACATCGGGCCGGGTGCTGTTCAACGGACAGGTGGTTCATGACATCAAGCCCCGGGCTTTTGCCACCATGAGCGCCTATATGCATCAAGACACCGTCATGCCCTTTTCCTTTTTGGTGCGCGATGTTGTGATGTTTGGCCGCCATCCCTACAGCTCGCCCTTGGCGGCGCCTTCACCGGAGGATGAGGCTTATGCTTGTCAATGCATGCGGGCGACCGACTGTCTGGAGCTGGCTGACAAAATGATCACAACTTTGTCGGGAGGCGAGCGACAACGGGTGATGCTGGCTCGCCTTCTGGCGCAGGACACACCCATGGTTATGCTCGACGAACCGACATCGAGCCTGGACATCCGTCATGCCGGTGATGTTTTTCTCCTTTTGCGGGCGTTGGCGGATGCCGGAAAGTTGGTAATTGCCGTCATGCACGACCTGCGGGCGGCGGCCAAGTATTGCAGCCGGGTTCTGTTGATTCATCAAGGCAGACTGGTCGCGAACGGTGACCCTGAGGATGTTCTACATGAAGGCCATATCACCTATGCTTTTGAAATTCGCGCCAAAACCTTTCAAAACCCGGCCGGCCAATGGGACTTTTATGTTGACGATTTATAGGGTATCATGGTCCCATGCAAGACCAAATCGTTTCACAATTCCAGCCTTTTTCCGCGCTGAGCAATGGAGACCTGTACGGCCTGCTCCGGCTGCGCAGTCAGGTCTTTGTGGTTGAGCAACAGATCAACTATCAAGACCTCGACGGGCAGGATATGACCGCCCACCACTTGATGCTGAAGGCACCGGAAAATGTCATGGTGGCCTACTGTCGTATATTGCCGCCCGGTTCTGCTTGTCCGGAAACCAAGATCGGCCGCGTGGTTGTGGATCGAACCTGGCGTGGCCGAGGGATAGCGCGTGAACTGATGCGGCAGGCGCTGTCGTGGTGCCACGAGCTGTACCCCGGTGTCGCGATCCGCATCTCGGCCCAGAAGCATCTCATGGGGTTTTACGCTCAACATGGGTTTCAGGTCTGCACAGGCGATTATATCGAAGAGGGCATCCTGCATGTGGGCATGATCTGTTCGGCGGCCGATCGATCTGCCGATCGCAAGATTCGATTGCGGATTCGCTATTTGGGGCACAGCGCCTATCTGGTGACGACCCCCAAGCGCTGCCTTCTTTTCGACTATGGCTCAAAACCGGATCGATCGGCTACAGGCGGTCTTTCCGCAGGAATATTCAATGCGGACGAATTACCGGATTTGCCGCTTTATTGTTTCGCCTCACACCGACACCAAGATCATTACAGCCCGGAATTACATCGAGCGATGGCCAAACGACCGGGGGCAAACTTTATTCTTGGATTGGATGAAGAACCGGATTGCGCCGCAACCGAAATAGCCCCCGATCAAACCACCTTGGCTTGGCCCCATCGCATCTTTCAGCTTGATGACCTGACGGTCTGCTGCAGCGGCTCAACCGATAGCGGCGTATCATTTATGGTTCGGGCTCCGGAGGCGGCGATGTACCATGGCGGCGATCTGGCCGTTTGGGACGAGCAGGATTTTTACCAACGGGTTTATCGCGAAGAGATCGATTGGCTGGTACAAACCGGTTGCCGGCCCGATCTGGCTATGTTGCCGGTTTCAACGTCGGACGGCTATCAGGAAGAACCGCTTTTGTCAGGTCTGCGGTATTGTCTGACAAAGATGAAGCCGACCGCGGTTCTGCCGATGCATGGAGCGGATCATGAGCATCTCTATCGCCGCTTTGCCGATCTGGTCGGAAATTACAATCAGGGAGATATCTTGGTTCCGACAGCTGCCGGCGATCTTTTTTTTCTTTGACCGATGATCGCAACTTCTTTTGGTTATATGTCGCCACATATATGTCGCCTCAAGACTGTTATGTTGCTTATTTTTATGAAATCAAGTAGAATGATCCGACTGCTGAAGATTTAAAAATCTGAGAGAAGAGAATAGATATGAAAAAAGATACTTTGGTCAGAATGACCACAGGCAGCCCGGCCAAGCTGATCCTGCGTTTTACTTGGCCGTTGCTTTTGGGCAACCTGATGCAGCAGCTGTACAACATCGTCGATAGTATCGTGGTGGGCCAATTTGTCGGACATACCGCGCTGGCGG
>JAAYNF010000028.1 GCA_012520975.1 Clostridiaceae bacterium
GCACAGGCAGGCGGGCGGGTGCCCGTGCCCCTGAAAAGCGATTTCTTATCAATTCAGTTTCCGGGTTCATCGCATCGACGCGGTCGATGATGAAGATTTTTTCGTCCGTCACCGGAGGATCACCAGGGTTGCGCCCGTGTGGGAAATAGAGCCGCGCCGCGCCTAAGGCAAACGAGATACCAGAGCCCGGGTCGAAATGAATCGTGATAAAGACGCTTTGGTCAGTCCAGGCAGGGATCATCGCGCTGCGCCGCCCGTCGACCGGCAGGGGTGCCCCCTCGGTCAAGGAACGGGCGCGAGTTGCCAGTGCTGGCCCATCCGCCCGCAACTGGTGACTGGAGTCGATAACGGACTGCCACCGATCATCGGCGGTAGTCACGGCTTCGGTCAGTTCCGCCGTAGTGGTGATGCCATTTGAACGGAGCAGTTCAGCCTGCCCCTGATTGAGCCAGGCCAGCCGGGACAGATGATCACACTCGGATGCCTTCTCTCGGCAGTAGCGAACGTAGTCGCAAAGCTGGCACTTGGGACCGACATGCCAACTGGCATCCTCCATATCGGTCTGCAGAACCCGGAGAAGACGATCCTCGAAAAACTGCTTCACGTGAACTTCATAGACTTCATACGGGACCCGAATCAGCGTCTCGCTAAGGGCCACGGAAACGGGATCTGCGGCTCCCTTGGCCTGATAAAGCTGGACCAGGTTCCTGAATGCGTTGATATCGTGGCTTCCGGGCCAGATGGTGCCTTCCGCCGAAACGGCATATCTGCCGCTCAGCCCTTCTTGCTGGATGGCTGTGGCCAAGGCCAGAGCGTAATAGGTCACCTCTGTGAAGTGTCGCAGAGATGGCTCCGCAGCCATCTTTACATCGATGATATGAATTTCATATTCAGGCACATTTCCATTGCCGATCAGCGGTGCACCGGTACCACCTGGACGAATCCAAAGGATGTCCGGGCGCACTCTTACCTGTTCGAGGCCGAAATCGTCGTATGCCCTTTGAAGGCCGGGAGTAATGTTTGTGGGAACCGTGAATTCCGCCTCGATAATTGCCTGGGGTGGATCCTGTTGCCGAAGGATATCGAAAAGGTTCTGGATCTTTTTGAAGGGCTTCCGTCCCAGAAGATCATCGACCTTTTTCTCGAGAAGGAACACAACTTTTCCACCATCTGAGGTGTCGATCAGATCCTGATATTTGTCGGCCTCCCAACGCCGCCCGGCCGCTTTGATCAGTTCAATGCCGGGGCGTTTGTAGGTTTCGGCTGAGACGCCAAGTGAGTCCCTTTCAGCATCACTGGCCAGACGAAACCGAAGAAACCGGTCGCAATCGAATTTGAATGTTTGGGCAAGCGTTCCTTTATCGAGTTTCGCCATCATAACTCTCCCGGGGGTGGTATATTCTTCAATGCATCGGACATCGGTCGTGTGCTGGCATCTTTCTCGCCTAAGAAACTTCTACTGACGACCAACGCCCGACCCAAATTAGTGAAATCCGGTATCTTGAAGCCGATCCGTTTATGGGGGGACAAGACCTCAAAATGGGAGCCAGCCTCCAAGATGGCATCTTTGAAGGCGGTTTCGCTGATGACCGGAACGCCTCTTTTGATGACGCCTCTCTTCTTGCGACAGACCAGCACCGCGTCCCACTTGATGGTCCCATAGTAAGTGTGGAGGCCTCCTTGGCCTTCGCCACGCATGGGCAGAACCTTGGTTACCAAGAGCCCCGAATGAAGCAGTGCCATGCCGAGGGCATCCCACGCTGATGCGAGTTTATGGTGATAGGTGAACACGCAGATCCCGTCCGGCTTAAGCACGCGGTTGCATTCCATGAAAATCTGTTGAAGCCGATCCTGGTACCCCTTGATGGCCTCTTCGGACCGTCGCGTGATGGCAAGGTTCTGAAGAATCGGAGCCGAAGTGACGTTATCGTCATATGGAGGCGGTGCGATTCCCAAAGCCTGATGCCACGCCAGATAGAAGTCCGAGAGTTCCGAGTAGCTCAGATTGTCGAAGTACGGCGGATCAGTCAGCACGAGATCCACTGATCCGTCCGGTAGTAAATGGAGTTTTTCGGAAGACTGCGTTTCAATCGCCGCAGTGGCACTGCCGTTCAATACATCGTTGACAGAGCCAAGGCAGGCTTGTTCGCGCTCGAAATTATCTTCATAGGCGATCCTGGTGCCGTCCGGATGCAGCGTTTCGGGCGCTTTGGCAAATACAATCGCCTTTGATATTTTCCGGACCGTATTAACAAATGTTCCCCGCCCGACGCCATCTTGCCAAGGGTTCAGTTCTACGGGACGAGTGATGTGCCGGTAAGAATGGATGGAAAACATTGGGCTAGTTCGGCGATAGCCAAACGCATAGGCCGTGTACATGCAGTTCGTGGTGAGATGCTCACTAAAGGCCAGCTCAAGGCAGCGCCTCGCCTCAACGCTTTTCACTCGGTTGATGGCCGAACCGAGAAGGTGCAGGTGAAGCTTCTGCCGGTCGTTGAAAAAATCTGCGTAATCCCGAATTCCATGGATCAGAGGTCGTCCATCCGAGCGCCCCTCGCGGGGAATGCTTCTCGTCGGCACAAGCAAGCCATTTCCGACCATCCGCAGCTCCCGGCTGGCTCGGTCATACAACGCCTGGTCCGCCTCTTCGACGCGCTTGAAATGTCTTGTGCAGTTTTTGCCGGTTCCGACCAGATACTCCTGTGCAAAGAGCTTCCAAGCGGGACGTTCGGCACCGTCATGGTCATCGGCTGCGATCTTCTGTGTGTGCTTGCAGGTCGGGCAAGTCATGATCCCGTTGTCGTGCGTGCCCGCGCTGATCGTGGTGCGCTTGCCGCAAGAGCAGTGCAGCACCTTACGCTCAATCGGTAATTCTTGGACCGCATGACAGTCCTTACA
>JAAYNF010000029.1 GCA_012520975.1 Clostridiaceae bacterium
AAGCTGTTTATTCAAAGGTAGCGTTGAGAACAGTGGCAAACTCTGAACGGCATTTGCCGAAGTCCTGGATTACTCCTGATGGCATCGACGTCACCGATGATTTTATTCGTTATGCTCAACCGCTGATCGGTGATGGCTGGCCGGAAATTCCGATTGAAAACGGTTTGCAGCGGTTTGCCCGCTTGAATACAATGTCAATCGAAAAACGTGCGAAGGCTTATGTTCCTTATAAAAATCGTTAATATATTTCAATAAACGGTTCTGCCAAGCTCTGTTTTGAAAACAGTCCCATCGATATTTCTCCATAATCTTATTTTTGAAACAGAACCCTAGGCGTGCTATACTTATCGCGGATGAGACTGCTTATATTTGATTTGAGGAGGCTGCACTATGAATGACCATAATATTATGCTGATTAAGGTGAGTCAGCGCCTGCACAGTGCGGAGAGGCTCCAGAAAGTTCTCACAGACTATGGCTGCAGCATCAAAACCAGACTCGGACTTCATGAAGCAGATGATGTATGTGGAACTGACGGATTGATTATCCTGCAGTTGGTAAAAGGCGATTCTGATCTGACGGATTTCCAAGCCAAGCTTAATGAACTCGACGGCGTCATCGCTAAACTCATCACTTTCTAGTACGATTGAATGTAGCAGGGCAGCCCTCAAACAGTATGAGGATAGGCTGAATCAGTTACAGATAACCATTCCAACATATGAAGCATGGGATCTGCCGAACCCATATTTTCCAATAGTATTTCTGTCAAATCCATGGCATCTTTTTTATAAGCCATTGGGTTTCTCCTTTGCTTTTGTTTTTCGCAAATTACATTGTATAGGAATCCTAATGGCTTTTCTTTATTCTTTTTTAGTGTACTCGATTGATCCGCTCGTTTGTAAAGCTTAAATAAATGTAATACAATAACTTGAATATAATCAAAACAGGCATAGAACACAAAATTTTACCTTAAGAAGTTGGGAACATCATGTTATCAATAACTACCGTTGAAGGTGTCGAGACAAAGAATCAGGTTGATTTTTTGCAGAACTTGGGTTGCAACGAACTGCAAGGATATTATTTTTCAAGGCCTTTATCCATCGAAAAATTAGAAGAATTTCTTAGAAATGAATAGTAACCTTGTTACAAAAAGCAATCCGGACGAAAACGATTGTTGTGTCCTCATGCGGACCATTGGCAAATTACGCTCCGCCATTATTTCTTCCAGGCTCCGACAAGATAGAAGATACTTCGGGTCTGATTATTGTTATAATCTTATCAGACTTAAGCCTACTGCTTGTAGCTTGGCTATTTATTTGCACAAGAACTATACTTAATTGTGGATAGACTTCTTACTATTTGATTTGAGGAGGCTGTCATATTATGCTGATTAGGGTGAGTCAGCGCTAAGCGCATCACTTTTTGGCTAAGCAATTGAAAAAACAGGAAGGGATAGAATAAGCGTGTTTAAAATCAATACGGACAGCAAATACAGCCGGATATTAAATGATGAGAAAGAAAAAGAAAGAGCTAAAATGCATTCTTTTCATCGATACTACGGCAAATTAATCCCTGCTATCCCATCCGCCTTTATACAGGAATTTACTCAGAAGGGAGACTGGGTTTTTGATCCCTTTACAGGGTCAGGAACCACAGCAGTTGAGAGTAAAAAACTACAAAGAAATTTCTTGGGGGTTGAAATAAATCCGTTATCTGCTGAAATAGCAAGAGTAAAAACGACGAGCCTAGATATCGAGTTATTAGAAACAGTAAACAATGAAATTATACGCAAAATAGAAGAAGACCGGAGAGATTATTCTGATCATGAAAAACCTTATATCACGAATAGAGAACATTGGTTTAAGGAATTTGTTCAGGAAGATTTGCTGAAAATACAAAAAAATATCAATGAATACTTTGCAATGACAGATAAAATAGATTGTGGCGAAATAGATCAATACAGAAATTTTTATCTTATTGTTTTATCAGCAATAATTAAAAATGCAAGCAATGCGGATACCAGACATGTTTTCCCCGGTGTCAGCAAAAGAATGAGAGCTTTAGAAGCCGAAGGGAAAATAAATATTGATGTTTTAGGCTCTTATAAAAGAGCCTTGAAAAGCAGAACTCAGATGTTTGATATTTATGAAAACAAAAATTCAGCAGTAGAAATAATTGAAGGAGATTCATCATTAATAGATCTTAAAGAATATTCAAACAAGATGGATTTAATCGTTACAAATCCCCCTTATATATCTTCGGTGCGATATATCGAAACTTTAAAGCTGGAGATGTACTGGCTGGAAGAAATAAAAAGTCCGGAAGAATATAAGAAATTGGGAGATAAAATGATAGGTAATGACAGGCTTCATAAGCATGAATATGAAACAATCGGGCATACGGGATATAAAGAAATTAATGACATCATTGATATGATGCAGGCAATAGACAAAAAGAGCGCAAAAATAATTGAGAAGTACTTCAAAGATATGGAAAAAGTCATTATCAATATGTCCGGATTGTTGAAAGAAAATAAAAAGGCGGTGCTGAAAATATCCGACAGCAAGATGAAGAGGCAAAAAATAGAAACGGGAAAGTTGCTGACCATTATTGCCGAGGCCAACGGGTTTAAATTGAAGGATGTGTTTTTAGATAAAATCAATAATAACAGCAGAACACTGACGACGTATAGAAATACTTACAGTGATATCATTACGCATGATTACATAGTGATATGGGAAAAAATGAATGTACGATAACATACAGGTAATCAGATACATGGGAAATAAAAACAGATTGCTCGATTTTATTATTCCGGAAATTATCAATATAACTGATCCGGGAGATTGTATCTGCGATTTAATGGCGGGTACAGCATCTGTGGGCTATGCGCTGAAAAGCAGAAACAGAATATTAAGTAATGATGTCCAGGAATACAGTTATTATATTTCTAAAGCTTTAATAGAAAACAATGACTTTGTTATTAGTTCTGAGAGTGGGCTGCAAGATTTGCAGAAGAGATATAACGAAAATCTGTACAACAAACACTATGGATTTTTCGCTAATACTTACACAGATACCTACTTTTCAGGAGAACAATGCCTGCAAATAGATTCGATCAGATATGCCATTGAGTTTATAGAAAATGAATATGTTAAAAGCTTGTATCTTTCAGCTTTAATGGGAGCAATGACCAAGGCGCAATCTTCGCCCGGACATTTTGCTCAATTTATGCCTAAAGAAAATGACAGGATAAAGCAATTGAGAGCCATGGATGTCTGGCAAGGCTTTATCGAAAAGTGCGAGGATTTTGCAAATATAGTTAGCAATGAATATGAAAATAAAGCCTATTGTTTGGATTATAAAGAATTAATTAGACTTCCCGATATAGCGGATGTAAAGTGTTTTTATTTGGATTCGCCTTATTCGGCAGAGCAATACTCAAGGTTTTATCATATCTTAGAAACTGTTTCAAAATATGACAACCCGAGCGTTTCTTATAAAGCTAAATACAGAGACGACAGATTCTTCTCAAAATTTTGTTATACAAAATCAGCTTTGGATGAATTTGAAGAGATAATAAGTTTCGCGAAATCAAATGGTTCCTGCCTCGTAATAAGCTACTCCAATAGAGGGGTCGTAGACATCGGGGATATTGTCACTGTGGCAGAGAAATATTATGAAAAATTAGACTTGAAATCCCTTGAATATGATCATTCGACACAGGGAAAGGGAAATAAACAAATATTAGAACACTTGGTAATATTGGTGTAGATACAATTTATATGCGCCAAAAGAGTCTGTGACAAGGTGATGAGGATGAGCCAGATTATTTTTCCCAGAACAACCGTCGGCGGGATCTCGTTGTCTCGCCTGATTATCGGTACCAACTGGATTATCGGCTTCAGCCATACCGGGCCTTCCGCCGATCAGATGATCCGTGAGCGTTTCGCGAACAGTAAAGCGATTGTTCCGCTTCTGGAGGCTCATCTCGAGTTTGGTGTGGACACGATCATGGCGCCCTTTGAGAATGCACCCCATTTGCTTGAAGCGATCCGTGAAGCGGAGTAGCGTTCGGGAAAACCCCTTTACCGTATCGACACACCGTTTATCAATGTCAATGATTCCGCAGAAGGCCGACGCCAAGCCGAAGCCACTATCCGCACCTGTCGCGAGAATGGTTCGATTTTCTGCTTGCTCCACCATACCAGTGTCGAACAACTCGTCGATAAGCGACTGGGTATCATTGATCGCATTTCCGATTATACGAGTATGATTCGAGATGCCGGCTTGTTCCCGGGGTTCTCGGCACACATGCCCGAGATCGTTGTCTATGCAGATCAGAATAATTATGATGTCAAAACATATATTCAGATCTATAACCCGCTTGGTTTCATGATGCAGGTCGAGATAGAATCCGTAGCGCGGATCATCCATGAGGCCCAAAAACCAGTCATGACCATTAAGACCATTAAGCCAATGGCCGCAGGCCGATGCACACCTTTCGTCGGACTCAATTTTGTCTGGAACACTATTCGCTCCTGCGATTTGGTTGCGGTCGGAGCCAGTTTGCCAGCAGAGGTTAGAGAAGACGTGGAGATCTCTCAGGCTGCATTGGAACGGCGTATGCCTGCGATTGGGCAGCGTGCCAGTCCGAATATGCAACAAGCTGCCTTCGGTGCTCGCCATCAATAAGACAAATTCGGATCGAGCAAGGAAGCTTTTCCGGAACTCGAAGGTTTTCTTGTTTTTAGAGGAATGCAACAATGCCGGAAAATATCTGCAAAGGGGGGCAAATATGAGATCAAAAAAGACAGTTAAGCTGGTACTCCTTTTATGCTTTGGTTTGCAAACGACTCACACCGTACAGACATCTATTTTATCTAAAATTTTATCTAAAATTGCTGAGACGTTTCCAGACGCGCCTGTAACGTCCGTTCAGGTCATATCGTCGATCATGAGTCTGGCGTTCATACCATCCTCGCTAGTTGCCGGGCGGCTTGCAAGAACCGTCTCCCCAAAAAACATTATACTGCAGCCATGATTTTTATTATGGCCGGAGGGGGTTGCTTCCTTTTTTGTTCCATTCCAGTATAGAACTTTTAAGAGTGTTTTCTGCAACCGTAGGAATAGGAATGGGCCTTCTTTCTCCAACCGTCACAAGCCTTTTTGCCGACGATTTTGAAGAGGATGAGCGCACAAAGACGTTGGGGCATCAAAATGCGGCAATAAGCTTGGGCGGCATGACGATAACGTTTTTAGGCGGGCTGCTCGCGAGCACTTGCTTGGTTTAACGCATATTTAACTTACGTGCTGGTGGTTCCCGTTTTTGTGATAGTGTTTTTCTACCTGCCGCACAACAAGCCGAATGTGATACAAGCAAACAGCAATATGGGGTAAAATCAGGATTATCGGGTATTGCAATTTTAATGGCGGTGCTTGCTATGATGTCTTCGCTGTCTTTCAACGCTTTTAATACTAACATATCGCTTTATCTGAGCGAGTCAGGAATAAACAACACAATGATTACGGGCATAATAAGCGCGGTACTTATGGCGGGAGGCTTGATCTGCGGCATCTCGTTCAGCACATTATCTAAGGTATTAAAGGAATTTACCATGCCGTTTTCTTTTCGCCTTGTTTGGAATGTCATTTATGTTGATGGCGTTTGTACATAATCTCGCAGTCGTATTTATCGTGGGCGTCCTGCTTGGTGTTTGCAATTGTTTGTTTCTTTCGAAGGCAGCGAATACACTTTCCACAAGGTTAGAGCCGCACGCTTTAACAATGGGAATAGGTCTTTTCTTATCTTTCCATCATATAGGATTCTACATCTCTCCGTTAATAATAACCGGGATTTAAAATCTGTTTGACGGAAATGCCTCATTCCGGCTCGGTGTCAGTGCTTGTTTAGCGCTGATGGTTGCCACCGTTTTGTTTATCTACAGTATAATATCGCAAAAAAAAGACACGACTCCGGGTTGTCAGTAAGGATACTTCCTCTGTCGTCAATGCCGAGACTAAAGTCGAGGCGGCAGTATGCGAACGTTAGTGTACTCTATCCGTCTGTACAGTGCGGAGATTCTCCCCAAAATTCTCACAGGCTATGGCTGCAGCATCAAAACCAGACTTGGATTTTATGAAGCAGGAGATGCATGTGGAACTGACGGGTTGATTATCCTGTAGTTGGTAAAGGCAATTTTGATCTGGCGGATTTCCAAGCCAAGCTCAATTAACTCGACGGAGTCACCGCTAAACTCATTACTTTCTAGTAACGACTTCAATGTAGCAATGCATTGCTTAGCAGAAGAGTTGCCGGACAGAGCCTATCTGCATACTTTTGACCTTTCCCCGATCCTTGTACCGGTCCGATTTAACATTGAAAATGGACAGGTTTTTGAGGGCAATGTCAAGGGTGGCGTACAAAACGGAACAAGCATGGCTCTTGGAGAGGATAAAACGGTCACAGCTGAGCCAGTCCGGATTTTGTGGATCGATACACACTTCCTTGAAATACAGATAAATCAAAAAATCCATGGCGAACATACAAGGACTAAGATGACTGTCGCCAGCGTCATAATCATCCTGATAACTTCCAGATGATCTGGTCTGCTAAACTGCCTGCTACAGGTTATGGATAGCATCAGCCATCGTCTTTATTCCCCTTTGTGTCATTGATAAAGAGGATCTTGCCGGCGCCGACCTTAATCTGCTGGAAAGCCTCTTCATACTCAGCGAAACTGAAACGGTGTGTTACAACATCCAACAGATTCACGCGCTTGGCAGTTATAAGAGAAGTCAAATGATGCCAGGTAGACCAGATGCGGCGTCCGAAGATGCCCTTGATACTGGCGCCCTTCAAATTGACGTTCCTCGTCCAGTTAATATTCACAAAACCGCTAGGATTACCGACGGTCACAATTCTTCCCTCGAGACGGATCATGTCAAAAATCGTCTCATATGCTTTCTCAGAGCCGGAAGTTTCGATCACAACATCTGCACCGTTGCGGTCTTTGGTCAGCTTCTGGATCTCCTCAACTGTATTGCACTTAGTGAAGTTCAACGTAATAGCGCCCATCTTCTCAGCCATTCTCAGTCTGTATTCATCCATATCGATAGCAATTATTCTACCGGCACCGGATACCAAAGCAATCATGACGACAAACATACCGATGGGACCGCAGCCGTTGATGACCAATGTATCGCCAGGCTGGATCTTCGCTTCTTCGACCGCGCGTATGGCAACGCCACTCGGCTCAAGGAGCGCGCCTTCTTCGAAGCTAACCTCATCTGGTAGGACAAAGGTGATCTTCTCGTCAGCTACCGCATAAGGCGCAAAGCAACCGTTGCAGCTAGTTCCATAGACACTCATGTTCGCACAATTGTGTGCCTCACCATTTTCGCACTGGAAGCACTTGCCACACGGGATATGAGTTTCGATTGCCACACGCTGACCAACAAAGCGCGTTGTAACCGCGCTGCCGACCTCAATGATTGTGCCTGAGAACTCATGGCCGATAACAAAAGGAAACTTGATGTCAAAACTTTCGCCAAAATCTTTGGCACTCTGGTTCCAGTTGTAGTAATTGATGTCTGTCCCGCAAATAGATGCGACCTTCACCTCGATCAGCACTTCGTTCGACGTTGGTACAGGCTTGGGGATATCCTTGTATTCTAAACCTACACCCGTTCCACTTTTAACGACAGCCTTCATGATAAACTTTAACCTTTCTTTTGCGTTTCTGAGAAGAAGAATACCAAACGGTTCCTAACACTTTTTACTTACAAATTACAAATGCTTTATTTCCTCAAACATCAGATAAACGAACCTAGGGAGGAACTAAAAGTTTGCAAGGCAATTACAGGGTCATAATATCTTCTCGCTTAAAATCTGTCAAGTTATCGAGTCGCCCACTCAACCCGAATTTCAGTTTTTGCTGGGGAGGGTATCCTGAGCGATTTGCCGCCTGTTGTGTGGTCAGGCTCTCGGTAAAGTACAAATCAATAGCGTGTTGTTTCGCTGATTCCGAAAAACATTTCATGATCCTCCTCTTTCTTCTACCTTTCGTCTGCACCCCCACCGTTGCGCTTCGGTGATGTTTCCCATGACTGAAGTCCGATCTTTTCCAAATAAAAATGCCATTCCACAAGTGGCATTCAAGAAAGTATGTACGCAAAGTAATAATTCGTACTCAGCCTATCGGACGGACAAGCCTAGATTTATATCTGCATTGGCGTAAAGAATATTCCCTTCTTCGTGACCGAAAGAAAACGTAGCGAAGCTGCTCTCATCCAAGTCATTCAGGAAGTCTACATCCAAGGCGTATCCACGCGCAAGATTGAGAAACTCGCCAGGAGACTTGGTATTGAAAATCTCTCGCGCAGCCAAGTGAGTGAAATGACCCAAGGCCTGAACGAACAAGCGGAGGACTTTCGAAACCGCTCACTTGTCGGAGAGCAATATCCTGTCATTTGGGTTGATGCTTTGTACGAAAAAGTCCGTTATGCAGGCCGTGTGGTCAGTATAGCTGTCTTGTTGGTCTGTGGCGTAAATGAGTCCGGCAGGCGCCAAACAAAACCGCAGCCATACAGCAAGCAAAAATCTTATGCGAGCGTTATGAGAAGCAATATCCCAAGGCAATCGAGACCTTGGAGGCAGGATTGGAGAACAGTTTGACCTACTGCGATTTTCCCAGTCTGGATGCCAGGAAAGTCAGTTCCAATAATATACTCGAGCGTTTGAACAAAGAGATCAGGCGGCGCACCAGGGTGGTAGGAATCTTCCCAAATCCGGAGTCCTACATACGATTAGTCAGCATATACTTGATGGAATATTCCGAAGACTGGTCTGTTGGGAGAGCATATCTTAGTCAGCAGTCCATCTCTGAAATAGAAGTCTTAGCGGCGTAATAACAAAAAAAGGAGTCCTAAAGTTGCGAACATCTATTGACAACTAACCATTTAGAGTGACCTTAAGTGAGCGTCAGCGGCGGGATCCAGAGATTGTCACACGTGTTTACGAGCAACAGCGAAGTATGTATGCAAGTCGCACGCATGGTTGTGCCGACCGTATTGTCAGCCTACACCAGCCCCATGTTTGCCCGATCGTCCGCGGCAAGGCAACGGCCAAGAGAGAATTTGGCGTAAAGCTAACGGTTTCTTTAAAGGTACGGTATCTACACACCTGAACGGTCCGCCTCTCGGTCGTCCACCCAAGGACAGAACGGTTTACGACGAACAGTTACGCCTAGAACGGGAAGAGTCGCGTGAACGGAATGCCATAGAA
>JAAYNF010000030.1 GCA_012520975.1 Clostridiaceae bacterium
CCGACCGGTTGACGCCGATGGCGATATCTTCCGATTGTTCATCGATAGAAGTGATGACCGCGCAGGCATCCGCATCAAATCCTGTTTCATGCCCGATGTAGCCGATTTCGCGCACCGTGTTGCGGACGATCTTGGCGATGTCAACATAAGCCTTGGTGGTGATTTCTCCAAAAACCATCACCATACCCGTCGTCACAGCTGTTTCACAAGCAACACGGGCGCCGGGATCGGCTTCCAGGATGGCGTCGAGAATCGCATCGGAAATCTGATCGCACATTTTGTCGGGATGACCCTCGGTAACCGATTCTGAGGAAAACAACCATTTTCCACGTTGATTCATATATACGCTCCCTTGTCAATTAAAAAACCTCTTCCGGAGAAGAGGCAACGCCTAAAAAAGCAAACCTCATCTGCCAGGTTTCACCTGCTGGAATTGGCACCGCCGCATGACCGCGGTTGCCGGGCTTCAAAGGGCCAGTCCCTCCGCCACTCTGGATAAGAGATGATTAAATATTATCTTTTCACCCTGCCGGGCAAGCAAATGATAGCACGCTGTAACGGTAATTGCAAGATGAGGAGCCTTACATTCGGTTCGCATTCGGTTCGCATCATGGCAAACCAATTGTTGGGTTTTGCCGGATTAACCAAGAGCCGAACCACGTCGGACGATTTTATTATAGAAAACCGAAGGAGGTGTAAATGTGCAGGTTGTACTGGTCGACGCCGAGAAAGCTTATCTGGACAATTTATCCGATCAATTGAGGAGCCGGTTGCCGGATCTGGAAATCATCGGTTGCCAAACTCAAGAGGATCTTGTGTCCGAACTGGCCAAACCAGAGAAAGAACGGCTGATTTATTATAACCAAGCCGATTTCCCTGAGCTTGCCGATACGATCAACCGGCTTTCCCCGGCCATCTGTCTGCCGATTGCGCCATCGATGATCGGACAGCCAACCGTGGTAAAAAATGACCCGTTGACTTCAAAAAACGCCGTCTGGAGACATCAGGCGGTCAGCGATTTTGTCAAAATCATCCTGCATTGGCAAAAAACGGTCAAATCAAAACAAGCCGGGATAACGTGTCGAGTCGGCGTTCATTTTCTTTTTTGCGCCGATCCTTCCGGATACTGCGCCGAAACAAGCAAAAGTCGATTGGAAAAGATGTTGAAAGAGGAGCAGCATGTGATTTACCTGCCCATCATGCCGACGTATTTGATGCGGCTGATCTGTTCAGCCGGAACCGGAAATAATTTGTCCGATTTACTGATGCATCTGGCATGCAGCGATACGCCGGCCATTGATCTGGGACATTATCTGCAGCCCAATCCCTTGGGATTTCTCCAATTTCGACCACCGGACCGCTCAGATGATCTCGTTGTTTGTGACACGGGTACCCTGCGTCGGCTGCTGACACAGGTTCGTAATTATGTGGATTCGGGCGACGGACGAAGGACAGCCTTGGTTGATTGCGCCGGTCTGCCTTTTGCCTCTCTATCCTCAATCGCGGTTCTTTGCGATAGTTGTGAAATTATCATGCCGGACGGGGAAAGTTTTGCCGCCAAGAGCGCCCGTAGCGAAATCTCGCGTTTAATTGCGGATCTGCCGCCTTCGACACGAATCATCGGCATTCAAAAAAGCATCGGAGACGATCATGCAACTTGATTATCCCATGCGCCAACGCCTGATCCATCAGATCGTCAATCGAACCGGAAAGGCTTTGGAACATAATGATGAATCGGTCAGAAGAGCCATCCTTGTCGTTGTCGCTGAAGAATTTTCCGGTTCAAGGCTGACCGTTCAGGAACGCAAGCGTGTTGTCGACCAGCTTTTTCATGCCATGCGCGGACTGGATGTTTTGCAACCGTTGATGGACAATCCGCAGATCACCGAAATTATGGTTAATGGGCCGGAAAAAATATTTGTTGAAATCAACGGGTGTTTGGAACCGGTTGATATCAAATTCCATGACCGGGAGCATCTGGCCGGTGTAATCACCAATTTTTTCGGCTGCGCCAATCGGCTTATCCATGAAAAGAAGCCGTTGGCGGATATGCGTCTTGCGAACGGCGCGCGCGTCCATGCCGCTCTTCCGCCCGCCGCCCCTGATGGACCGGTCTTGACCATTCGAAAATTCACCGGCATTCGCCCGGACATGGCGGCTCTGATCGACAGCGACTTTATTTCCGAAGAAGCAGCCGAGGATTTGATTCGGGCGGTCAGGGAGCGCAAAAGTATTTTTATCTGCGGAGGCACCGGTTCGGGAAAAACCACTCTGCTGAATATCTTATCCGGCTTTATCCCCCCTCAAGAGCGGGTTGTCACGATCGAAGATGCCGCCGAACTCAACCTGCAGGGACTTGACAATCTGGTCAGGCTGGAAGCCCGCCAACCCGGACCGGATGGAGACGGCGCCATCGATTTGACCGATCTGGTGCGGGCATCCCTTCGTTTACGGCCGGATCGTATTATCGTCGGCGAAGTACGTGGCCGCGAAGCCTATGATATGCTTCAGGCCATGAATACCGGCCATCCCGGTTCTCTTTGCACCGGCCACGGAAATTCCTGCCAAGATATGATCGACCGCTTGGCTTTGATGATCTTGCCGGCCGTACAGTTGCCCTGGCCGGCCGTGCGAGGCATGATCGGGGCGGCCATTGACATTCTGATTCATGTTGACCGTTTGCCAACCGGTAAACGTCAGATCAACGAAATCTGCCTTGTTCAGACAGACGCCGGCTCAAGGATTATCCTTGAGGATTGGTACAAGCGTCATCAATCAGGAGGACTCGTTAAATGCGAAAACGAATCGTACGATCGGAACAAAGCCTTGTAAAAATCTTCGGTCTCGCCGGTTTGATCCTGACAGGAGTCTGGCTGATGACAGGCCTTTTTATTCCATCGCCACTGCCAAGAACAATCGCCGGTTTTTTGGCGTCCTTGTTGTTGACCCGAAGCCTGCGCCGATGGTTTAAAAACCGGCATTTGCTCCACTGTCGCGAACAATATCGGGGACTGCTTGAGCATCTTTTATCACGTCTGTCAGCCGGTTGGACATTGGAACGAGCTTTTATGGACGCACCGATCAGCCTGAGCCGACAAGTGGGCGAGAAAACAGGTTTATTAATCTCGTTGCATCGGATCGCCGCTCATCTCGAAAGCAAACACCCTCTCGACAATCTATTATCCGACCTAGAGGCCGGATTGCCGCTTCCCGAGGCCCGGGCCGCTTTCAGAATCCTGCCGATTTTAAATCGAACAGGCAGCGATACCTACCGGTTTTTGCAAAGCAATCACCGCTTGACTTCTCGTCAGCTGATTCTCCAAAACGAACTGGATGCCGACCACGCTCAACGACGAACAGAAGCAATTATCCTGTCTTTGATGCCCTTTGCCATGGCCATTTTTCTCCGGCAATCGGAGCAATTTGCCAAGGGAAACGCCGACACGGCGCAAATCTTGCAACCCGGTCTGATTGTTGCTTGGATTCTTTCGGTCTTGGCCGCCATCTTGGTCATCAATACGTTGTCTTCGAATTATGCATCAATCAGCCGAAAAGCCCACCGGCTATCGGCAGAAAAAAAACAACACCAAAATCCGACCGACAGAGCGTTGTTGAAGGTGTATCGCCGGCTCATCCCCAAACGGGTAAGCGCAACGCTGTTTCGAGCCATCGAAGTCGATTCCCGTTCAACGGAACAAAACGCGGATCGGTTGACACAACAATATTTTAAAACCAAAAAAATCTGTATGGCCATCGGTTTTCTGCCCGCCTTCGCTGCTATGCTTTTCCACCCGAAATGGGCTCTGCCGGCCGCATTATTGCCGGTGGCCTTCGCCATCATTCAAGATCGGCAATTATTATCCAAAGTCAAGCGACGTGCATTGGAGGATCAATTTGTTTATCCGATTTTTTTGAACATCGCTTTGTCTTTGCTCCATGCCGGACTATCCCTCCATCAAGCCATGGTCATAGCCATTGACGGCCTCCCCGATCAGTTGATCAATGACACTCTCCATACCGACTTGAATCAATTCAAGCGCAAGATTGCGGCCGGTGCAACAGCATCCGCGGCGTTGGAAGAAATGTCCGCCGGCAACCTCTCACCGCAAATTCAATCGGCGCTGGGCATGATGGCAAGATATGGTTGTGACGGCGGCCCGGAAAACTTGCAAATTCTGCAAATACAGGTGGACACCTGCTGGGCGCTGCACCATCAGGCTCTCAGGAAAAAAACGGAGTTGGTGATGTTGCGCCTGATGATTCCAATGGCACTGGACCTGACAGCGGTTATACTGACGGTACTGTTGCCGGCTATCCAAATGATTCAAAATTTTTGAAAGGAGAATGAACCATGAAAAAATCAAAGCGAGGAATCGGTACTCTTGAAGTCGTCATTATCATCGCTGTCCTGTTGACCGTGGCGTTGATATTCAGGGAATCAATTACCGCCTACGCCCGAAACATGATGGGAATCGTATTCAACGAAGATCATGTCCTTGACGACCTGCGGTCCGACCAGAATCGATAACCATGAAAGCAGGCATGGACGTCGCCTTACACAGGGAAACCGATTCTTTTTCCAGCCGTTTAATCCGGCCTTTGGCTCAGGATGAAGACATCGTACAATACCAGCTGCACCTTCTCTTGCGCCACCGGCCACCCGGATTGTTGGCATGCAGCATCCGTATCCGCAAGAGCATTTGCGAGATCTGTTGGGATACGTCCGGGAGCGTTGAACTGGAACATATTATGCAAACCACGCAAATGGAACGGAACAAAGCCTTGGCAATTCTTGCTCGGATCGTTTCCATTCTGATTGATTCAGCTGACTTTTTGCTTCCTGCCGAGCAATTTGCTCTGGGCAGTAAATTCATTTTCTTGAGTCCGGAAACCTATGCCCCCGATTCACTTCAGTTGATTTTCCTGCCGGTCCGGTCCGGCAGCGAGCCGTTCCCCCGGCCTCCGGGCGAAAGAGTGGCTCTTCTGGCCCAGGACATGGGGCTTCCACCCGAAATCACCGCGGCGATATCTGATCGTTACACGACGGGCGGGCTGCCGGCTTTGCAAAACCTTTTTGCTGTGGACAATCAAGAATTCGGCGAGGATAAAAATGAGCGTAAAAAAAGCGTGTCCGGCTTGGCGGAGCTGATCGGTAACAGTAAAGTCGCGACTCTGGTCGGGGAAAAGCTGATGCGTGGCATAAAAGCCGCATGGACTTGGCTGATTGACGAGAAACAACCGCTGCCCGAAACATCCGACAATCAAACCGTTTTGCTGGCCGCAAATCCCGATGACTATCGAATTGCCTTGCTTTCTGAAGGGCAACCGGGAACACCGGCGGAAAATGAAGGTTTACGGGCTTTCTTGCTGACGGATGAATTTGTCATTGGCAGAGATATCAAAACCTGCGACCTGTGCATAACGCAACCGGGTATCGGGAGACAGCACGCGCGCATTGTACGTCGATCCGGCTCATTTTTCATTACCGATTTGGGTTCCCGAAACGGAACTCGGCTGGATGATCGGCGATTATTGAAAAACACCGAGGTGTTGATGCCGGAGCGGTGTATCGTTCAGTTTGCCGATCAGGTTTTTTATTTTCAGATTGATTAACCGATTCCGATTGCCGACCCTGATTGCCGGCAACATAAAGCACGGCCTTGCCAATCACACTACCGACGACGCGCGCGTCTCTTCTTGACGGCGCCGATCAATGCCGTCTTGGCACAAAGCCGTTCGGTTGAAGTTTTTACTTTGTTCCGAAGAGACGATCGCCGGCATCACCGAGGCCGGGCACGATATATGCTTGATCATTTAAGCACTGATCCAAGGCCGCACAAAAAATCGGTACATCCGAGTGATCGCGCCGCAGACGCTCGATACCTTCCGGCGCAGCGATTAAACACATAAATTGGATGTTCCGAATGCCCTTGCTTTTCAAAAAAGCTATGGCCGCCACCGCCGATCCACCGGTCGCCAGCATTGGGTCCAGAATGACAATGTCTCGCTCCTCGGCGTCTTCCGGCAGTTTGCAATAATATTCGACCGGTTCAAGGGTTTGAGGATCACGGTAAAGACCGATATGTCCAACTTTTGCCATGGGCAACAAGCTAAGCATCCCGTCCACCATGCCCAGACCGGCACGCAAAATGGGAAGCAGGGCCAGTTTTTTTCCTGCCAAAACCCAGGTTTTGGCGGTAGCTATCGGCGTTTCCACCTCAATTTCCTTCAACGGCAGATTGCGGGTCACCTCATAGGCCATCAACATTGACACCTCGGAAACCAGTTCGCGAAACTCCTTGGTGGTTGTTCGCTTATCGCGCATCAAAGAAATCTTGTGCTGGATCAGCGGGTGATCGAAAATGAAGACATTATCCTTAATCATGTTGTGCCTCCGGGTCAATTTTAAAATTCTGATTTTCAAGCCGAGTCATTTCATCAACACGTACTTGGTGCCGACCCCCGGCTTCAAAATCTTCTGCCAAAAAAGCATCGACGATCGAACAAGCCAGCGCCGGGCCGACAACACGGGCGCCCAGCGCCAAAACATTGGCATTGTTGTGCTGCCTAGCCATACGAGCCATATATTCGTTGACGCACAACGCCGCCCGGATTCCTTTGATTTTGTTTGTGGTCATCGAGATTCCCAAGCCCGTGCCACAAATTGCGATACCATAATCAACAGCACCGGAAATGACTGCGTTGGCAACAGCTTGGCCAAAGGGCACATAGCTGGCCGCATCGATACCGTTCGGCGCCCCGTAGTCCTCACATGCAATCCCTTGCTTATACAAGTGATCCATGATCAGTCGCTTGAGCTGATAGCCGGCATGATCACTGCCAATTGCGATGCGCATTTGCGTTCCTCCCGACCCTTAATTTTTAATTGCAGACCCACACTATTTTAGCACAAAATCCGCCGACTGTTATAGTGGATAATCGCGATCAATCGGTTCATGAATAAACTTTTTTTGCCCGCCGGCATATTCGCCGACGATCTGCCCATGACCGAGAAGACGGTATTGGTAGGTCATCAGACCGTCCAAACCGACCGGCCCGCGGGCGTGAATCTTGCTGGTGCTGATGCCCACTTCGGCGCCAAAGCCATAACGGAAACCGTCGCTGAATCGTGTCGAACAATTCCAGAACACATTGCCGGAGTCCACGTGGCTCAGAAAATGCCGAGCGGTCTCCTCTTGGGCCGTAACAATGGCTTCGGTGTGACCGGAACCGTAGCGGTTGATATGCTCAATGGCCTCATCTGCCGAATCAACCAACCTGATCGAAACCTGGCAATCAAGATATTCCGTATGCCAATCGGAAACGGGATCGCAATTGATTGCGGCACAGGTTCGTTGACAGCCATAGATCTGAACACCGGCATCCCGCAAAGCCTTGGCCAATTCCGGCAGCAGCTTTTCGCTGAGAGCCGAGTGGATCAAGATGGTCTCAACTGCGTTACAGACAGCGACATATTGTGTCTTGCTGTCCATGGCCACGGTAATGGCCATCTCCGGGTCACAGGCGCGGTCTATATAGAGATGACAAACACCATCTGCATGACCCAGCACCGGAATTCTGGTATTGTCCATAATATAACGGACAAATTCATTCGAGCCTCGAGGAATCAGGAGGTCGATCTCATCATCCATGGCCAGCAACTGACCGACGGCTTCACGGGTTTCCATCAGGCCGATCCAGCCGTCCGGCAGGCCAAACTGGCAGCCGGCTTCGTTAATCACCTTTGCGAGCAATCGATTGGTTTCCATCGCTTCGGATCCGCCCTTGAGCAAAATCGCATTACCGCTCTTGACCGCCAAACCGGAAATCTGAACCAAAGCATCCGGTCTGGATTCAAAAATTACACCGATCACACCAATCGGACAGCTGACCCGATAGAGTTCGAGCCCGGCATCAAGACGAGTGGCCAGCTGGGTTCGTCCGATCGGGTCGGGCAGGCCGACCAGACTGTGCAGTCCGCTGACTACCTCGGACAATTTTTCCTGATCAAACTTCAGCCGTTTGAGCAAAGACGTCGCCAGCCCATCGGCCTGACTGCGAACAAGATCTGTCCGGTTGGCCTCAAATAAAGCTTGGGAATTTCGATCCAAGGCATCGGCAATGCCCATCAACGCGGCGTTGCGTATCCCGGCATTGAGATTTGCCATTTCGTAAGCGGCTTGACGTGCACGCATAGCCATTTGTTTTGTTTCCACTGCAGGTCACCTCCTGGGAAATGTGGATAATGTGGAAAACTCTGTGCATAACTGCAGGACAACGGGTTCCGCTGTTTTGACCCTGCAAACGCCTGAAAATAGGGAGTTTTGTCTTTTCATTTCTCTCGCCGGATAAACCGAACATGCTTTTGCCATCCAGCTTAAACGTCCTATTTGCAGGCCTTTTGGCCATATTCTACTTAGTCGGTCGGCTTTCTCGGTGTTCGCCGCTGGTGGACTTGGGGAAGATGTTCTCGACATTCGCGTAGGCCTCCGGTGTGCCAATATCAATGCAGATCCCTTCAAAAAGGTAACAACGAAGTGGTTTTCGTTTGTAAAGCCAAGCCGGAAAGTTGCCCGGCGCATCGGGATTATTGCCCGTCTGCAAATAATGACCAATGAGGGGAAGGGTTTCGGCTTGATAAAAGTAAGTGGCGAAAACGGCAATGTCGGTTTTGGGATGCGCCGGCTTCTCCTCCATCTCAACGATAAAGCCGTCATCATCAACAACAGCCACAGCGAAACGGCTCAGATCCTCTTCCGCACCCAGACGACTGGCCAGCACCATGTCGTCACCGTGCTGCCGAAAGTGTTGCCAGGCGTCCCGAAGACGATAGGTAAACAGATTGTCGCCGGCGATAATCAACATATCTTCTTCAATCTGCATTTTATCGATGCAAAACTGGATGTCGCCAATGGCGCCAAGCCGATCTTCTGCACTGGTTGTGCCGTCATTGAGAACAACAATCGGAACATTTCCGGTTCCGACCGCAGCATTTCGTGCCGCCGCCCATTGTTCAAATTGCCCGGTGAAACGATCATTGCTGACCACAATGATCTGATCAATATCATCGATGGTGTTTATTTCGTCCACAATGTAATCGATGATCGGCCTCCCGTGAACCGGCAATAAGGGCTTTGGCGTGTTAATGGTCAGCGGATAAAGACGGGTGGCATATCCGGCGGCTAGTATGATTCCTTTCATGATATGTTTCTCCTTTGCTTGAAATAGTGAAATAATGTACAACGAATCATCCCATTGTAAAGTTTTCGCCGTTTGTCGGCGCGACCGCCCACCAAGGTTTCAAATCGCTCATGCGGCGTAATGATCGACAGGCGGATGCCCTCTGCGGCCAGACCTCGGTCGAGATAATTTTGGCCCAATGCCCGATAAATGGCTTCGGCCTGCTCAAGATCAAGCAGACGTTCGCCGTAAGGCGGATTTCCGATCACCAAATGGCGAGAAAACCCTGTCCAATCGGTTAATCTCGGTTTGTTCAATGTTTTTAAATCCGCCGTTTTCCAGCCGATGAAAGCTTCGACCCCGGCCCGTTTGGCATTGGTGCCGGCAAATTTAATTGCCTGCTCCGACAGATCGGAGCCGAAAATAAACGGTTGCCCCGACGCTTTGAGATCCGTGGCCGCCATGGCCTCCTCCCGCGCCAGCCGAAAAGGCGATTCTCCGATCAGCGGCCATTTTTCACCGGCAAAAGACCGGTTAAGACCCGGAGCAAGACGACAGGCCAGCAACGCAGCCTCGATCGGAATAGTGCCTGACCCGCAACAGGGGTCAACCAAGGCTTCG
>JAAYNF010000031.1 GCA_012520975.1 Clostridiaceae bacterium
CAGAAGCAGTGGTAATGCGCGTTGAAGAAGGTGAGCTGTTGGGCGCCATGGGTTGGATCGTCGGTGGGATCCAAATCGATCGTGATGCGGCGGGCCCTGTTTTTCAGTCTGCGGGCATGATGTTCGACGACGATATCGGCCAGACCTTCGGCCATTGCAAACAAATCTTTGGACGTGACAGAGTTCTCGAAACGTGAAAGCGTTGGCTGCGATCCGAGATCCTGTCCATCCATGGGATCGCGATCGAGCAGCAGCTTGTGTATCGGATCCTTGGCCAGGGATTCGGCATCGTTACAGTCCGGGTAACCAGCGGCAATGCCGTAGATGCGTTGCCGGAGAAGATCGAGGTTTCGATGAATGACCTTGCCGGGTTGGCGGGAATCGCAAATGGTTTTCGCAAGGCGTTCAGTCAGGTTGAGATTTTTGTCTACCGCCTTGAGCAGAACGGCGCCTCCATCGGAGCTGCTGTCCGGCTGATCGAAGGCAACAGTAATGGGTCTGTGAAAATGTGTTCCGAAAAGTACAGGCTGTGTGGTAGATTGAGTCATCAAAAAGCCTCTTTTGCCGTATGCAACTTGATTGGTCTCAAGTAGTTATACGCACGAAGGGGCTTTTTGTTTTATCTCTTCATGAATTTTTCGGGTTAATGTAGAGGGTAGGGAGAATATTTGAGATGGGAATAGCAGAGATTAAGAAGGAGATTGGGATGGATGCCCCGGAGTTGAGGGAAGGCGAGCGTAGCGAGACTTTCCGAAACGGAGGGGCATCCATCCCAGCAATGGCGCCGGTTGCTGGCATTGTCGACCCGGAGGTCGATTCGAAAGCCCGACGCAGGCAGTTCTCCGCGGCATACAAACGACGCATTTTGGACGAGGCGGAAAAGGGTGGCTCAGGCGCGGTTGCCGGTCTTCTGAGGCGTGAGGGCCTGTATTCATCCCATCTGACCACCTGGCGAAAGCAGCGGGAATCGGGTGAGCTCGCCGGTCTGGAACCGCGCAGGCGGGGCAAGAAGCCTGCTCCGAAGAACCCGCTGGCCAGAGAAGTCCACCGGTTGGAGCTGGAAAACCGACGCCTGCAAAAACGGCTTCGGCAGGCCGAGATCATCATCGATGTCCAAAAAAAACTCTGCGATGTACTGGGTTTGACGGTTCCCCCGATCGAGCAGAGCGAGGACGACGAATGATCGCCTGTCAGGAATTGTCCAGGGACGTGGGGGCTGCGGCTGCCTGCAAATCGCTGGATATTGCCAGGCCGACGTACTACCGCCGGCTTGGCGCCAGAGACGACCAGGCTTCTTCCCGCCCCGCACCGCCACGGGCTCTCAGTGTCGCCGAACGACAGGGAATCCTGGATGTGCTGCATTCCGACAGGTTCTTGGATAAAGCCCCGACCGAGGTCTATGCCACGTTGCTGGATGAAGGCACTTACCATTGTTCCATTCGGACCATGTACCGCGTCTTGGAAGAGGCTGGCGAGGTCCGCGAACGCCGCGACCAGGTTCGTCATCCTCACTATAAAGCGCCAGAGCTTTTGGCGACTGCACCCAATCAGGTCTGGTCTTGGGACATAACGAAACTACTCGGACCGGCAAAGTGGGCCTATTTCTATCTGTATGTAATCCTGGACATTTTCAGCCGGTACGTGGTTGGTTGGATGATTGCCCACCAGGAAAGCAGTGCGCTGGCCAAGCGCCTCATTGCCGAGAGCTGTGAGAAGCAAAGCATCCAGGCCGGCCAGTTGACGGTTCATGCCGACCGCGGGGCATCGATGAAATCCAAACCCGTGGCCTTGCTGTTATCGGATCTGGGCATCACGAAAACTCACAGCCGGCCGCATGTTTCCGATGATAACCCGTTTTCCGAGTCTCAGTTTAAAACTCTTAAGTATCGCCCGGGCTTTCCGGATCGCTTTGGTTCCATCCAGGATGCCCGGGCCTTTTGCCAGGATTTCTTTTCCTGGTATAACACGGAACATCGCCACACCGGGATTGGACTCCTGACCCCCGGGATGGTTCATTACGGCAAAGCCGAAGCCGTAATCGGCCAACGGCGCATCGTTCTCTCTGCGGCTTTCGATGCCCACCCGGAGCGGTTCGTCCGGGGATTACCGGTGCCGCCGCCATTGCCCGAGGCGGCATGGATCAACAAACCAAAGATCGAATCCGACCATGTTGCACCTGTCGAAAAAGCAGCGATTCCGGGGGTATCAGGAGGCGGTCACCTTACCTTCGGCGTGGTTGCGCGAGCCCTCCATGCCATCAACCCTGAAAACATCACAAAGCCGGACTATATCCGGCCCATGACGACAATCCCGTTTTTTACCAATATCTACACCTATCTCGACTCCCTTTTCCTGGAGTACGGATGGATTGGGGTGTTCGTTTATCCCTTTCTCCTCGGCTTGGCGCTGTCATACC
>JAAYNF010000032.1 GCA_012520975.1 Clostridiaceae bacterium
AGCCAGATGACAAAAATGATTTCGGTCAGCAGAACGGCCAGAAAAAAGCCCAGGCTCCAGCCGCCGCGCAGCACCAGAGCAACCCAGCCAAAGGCCAGAAAAAATGCAAGCAACAAGCGAATCAGTCTTTGATTCTCGGTTCCGACGTGGTTTTTGGACATGATCATTCAACCTCACCGTCCTCACTGTCGTAGGCCAGCAGATCTCCCGGCTGGCAATCCAGTTCCCGACAAAGAGCCTCCAGCGTGGAAAAACGAATGGCGCGGGCCTTGCCGGTTTTTAAAATCGATAAATTGGATACGGTCAAATCGACTCGTTCGGCCAGTTCGTTCAGGCTCATTTTGCGCCGGGCCATCATGACATCAAGATTGACAATAATTCCCATAGACGCCTCCTTAGACCGTCAGCTCGTTCTCGGTTTTTACCTGCCAAGCGTTGAGAAAAACCTCCGAGAGAACCAGGCCGATCAGCGCGAGCACAAAAAACAGCCCGCAGCAGAACATGGTCAGCAGCGTATTGTAGAAAACAATTTTTACGGCAAAGACCAAAGTCAGCCAGGCAAATGCCAGAGAAACCCTCCGGAAGGAGCCGACCTGCTGCTGGGCAAAGGGTTGATTTTTCTCCAAGCGGCGCAGAATAAAATGTCCCTCGGCTAATATCCAGACGGTTCCCAAACCGGACGCGTAAAGAAAGACCAAATAGAAGGGGCGGCTGCCGGGTGGCAAATCCGAAGGGTAATCGGAACGCAGCCCGGCTTCATCCGGCCAAAGAGCGGGAGAGGAATCAAGTTGTTGCAAAATACCGGGATCCCGATACAGAGCATCGAGGATAAAAGGCAAAAAAATCAGGGTCAGAAGATTAAGTACAAGGACAAGGTCGAGAATCAAGCGCAGAACGGTCGTCAGGCTGCGCCGGCCGGTTATTAACATAAACCGATCACCTCCATTGGTATTCTGTTTCTGTTATATCACCGAATTTTAAGTAATGCAACAAATATTTATCGAATATCAATAAATATTTGTCGTATACCAAGCAAATATCAAAATAAAAAGCGGTCATTTTTGCAAAAACAGGGTTGACAGATTTGACGGTATAAAGCAAGATGATTATGCTTATCACAAGATTCTTCTGTTTCCGAAGCAGGCGTTGACGTCGCAACGGATGACGGTTTGAGGTTCAAAGAACGTGAGGCATCATCGGATCAATTTACAGCAAATTGAATATTTTTTGGCGGTGGCCCGTTACCTGAACTTTACCGAGGCGGCGAAAAGCCTCTATATTTCGCAGCCGGCGTTGAGCAAGCAAATTGCCGTTTTGGAAAATGCAATCAGATTTCAGTTGCTGGAGCGCACGCGACGTTCGGTTCGCCTGACCCCTGCCGGCACCGTGCTCTTTCAGGAGTTGGAAACCATTCCTCATCAGATCGAAACGGCTGTGGACAAAGCCCGCCGGTCGATCCTCGGCGAGAACAGCCTGCTGACAATCGGTTGCCTCGAAGCCATGGGAACCCCTTTTCTTCCTGCTCTGATCAAGGACTTCCGCCAAAAATACGAGGGAATACGCCTGATTTTCGAACGACATTCCTTCAAACCACTGCGAGAAAAGTTTTTCCGTGGCGAGCTGGATGTTATTTTTACTTTAGAGGTCGAAGTGAAGGATACGCCGGACATTGTCTGGGTTCCATTTTTTAAAGCCAATCCATACATTTTTATGGCGGCTTCCCACCCGCTGGCCGGTCGGGAAAGACTGAAGCTCGAGGATCTGCGCGACGAAGGGTTCGTCATGATTTCCCGTGAAGAATCACCGCGGGTCTTTGATTCCAGTATCGCCCTGTGTCGGGCCCATGGCTTTGCGCCCAATATTATCAAGCAAATGCCCAATGTTGAGTCGGTGTTGCTCAGCGTCGAATCGGGTGTCGGCGTCACCCTGCTGGACACCAGCGTACGCATGATTCACGCGGACACCTTTGACGGCTTTCCTGTTTTGAGTGAATCTCTGGAGGTGGGCATGGCGTACAGCAAAACCACCCTGAACCACGCCGTCGCGGTCTTTGCCAACCATTTTCGCGGCAAGGCGCTTTTGCCGCAAAGCGGTGTAGGCCAATAGCAGGCAGACAGCAAAAGCGAATCGTCTTGAGGATAAGTCCTGTGCTATAATGGTGATACAAAAAAGCATATCCAAATGCAATTTTGTTCCTTAAAATAAAATAGCAGCTTCAACAAGAAGCAAAAAACAGGAGGTAATTTATGAAGAAAGCACTAAGCATCATTTTGCTGGTCGTCATGCTGGCAACCGTCTTCCTTGCCGGCGGTTGCGGCGGCGTGGAAACCACCGCTCCTACGCAGCCGAGCAGCACCACGGCCCCCGGCAAAACCGACCCGCCCGAAACAACCGCAGAGCCGGAGGAAACCGTTGAAATTACGGCCATCTGGTGGTCCAACGGTGGTGTCGTTTCCGACGAAGGCATGACCAAGGTCAACGAGGCTCTGGAAGAAATCACGGTCCCGCTGATCAATGTCAAGGTCAATCTGGAAATCTGGGACGTCGGCACCTACGTCTCACAGGCCGCCACCGTCGTCGCCAACAACGAAGACGTCGACCTGATGATCACCTTCCCGGCGGCCGCCGGCCACTTCACGCCGATGACCGCCCAGAAAATGCTGTTGCCCCTCGACGATCTGCTCGAGACCTATGCACCGGAAACCCTTCAAGTGATTCCCAAAGGCTGGTGGTCCGCGGTATCCCAAGACGGTAAGGTTTACGGCGTACCGATCTATTTCAACAAAGCCAACAACCTGTACTTGGTCTATGATGCGGCCATGGCCGACGCGGTCGGCTTTGCCGAAGGTGATGTCAAAACCTTGGACGATATCTACGAAATGCTTGTGGCCGTTAAAGCCAAATTTCCGGAAGTCATTCCGGTGACCGGCGATAACCTGACCCTCGACTTCACCTACCCGGGCTTTGATCTGATTGGAAATTCGGTGTACGACGTGCTCGGCGAGACCTCCGCGGTGGCCGCCGGTGTTAAAATCAATGCCGACGGTACCAGTGACTACAAAGTATTCAGCCGCTACGAAGATGAGAACTTCAAGACCATGGTCGCCATGCTGCGGAAGTGGTACAACGAGGGTTTGATCGATCGGGATGCCCAAAACTATGAAGGCAGAGGCAAAAATCTGGACGGCACCGTTTTCTGCTTTACCGAGCCGGGTCCTTATTCTTCACTGGTCATGAAAATGTTCAACTACAACAATGAAGCCCGCTATGTGCAGCTCGGCGAAGGTTTCTTGGGAACCGGAGCTTTGAGGCAGATGACCGTCGCTCTCCCGGTTAGCTGTGACGAACCGGAAGCCGCCGCCAAGTTCCTCAACCTGCTCTATACCAATGAAGATGTGATCAATCTGGTTAACTTTGGTGTGGAAGGCGAACATTACGTTGTCGCCGAAAACGGACAGCTCGACTATCCGGAGGGCATGTCCCGCCAGACAACCAACTACTATCCCAATGCCTACAACTATGTTGGCAACTATTTCCTCAACAAAACCTGGGTCGGTACCGATCCGCAGCTCAATGTGATTGAGGAACAAGCGTTGGCCACGGTTAAAGTGTCACCTCTTTTGGGAATGACATTTGATGTTGGCCCCATTGGCGATATCCATTCTCAGCTCAGCGCCCTCGCTCATGATGAGTACGGACCGGCTCTGTTCACCGGCGCCGCGCCGGATGGGTGGTACGAGGAATTCATTGCCAAGATGAAAGCCGCCGGCTTGGATGAATACATGGCTGAATTGCAA
>JAAYNF010000033.1 GCA_012520975.1 Clostridiaceae bacterium
GACGCACAACCGACGGTGATGGCGTACGGGAGCTCTACGTTGGCACCTTGGCTCATGTTGATCGGGAGATTTTTCCTTCCGTGATCGATTATTTGGCTCTGGGACATTTGCACGTGCCACAAAACTTATCCGGCAGTGATCATCAGCGCTATTCCGGATCGCCGATTCCCATGGGCTATGGCGAAGTGAAGCAACAAAAACAGGTGCTGCTGGTCGATTTTCAAGGGCGACAACCCATTGTCTCGCCTGTGGTTGTTCCTCGCTTTCAAGAATTAGAGCGGATCAGCGGTTCACTGGAAACCATTCTGTCCCGCTTGCAATATCTGCGGGAACAGGATAGTTCGGCATGGCTTGAAATCGAGTATACCGGACAAGAAATCATCGGGAATCTGCGGGAGCAAATCGTTGATCTGGTCGCAGGATCCCGGCTGGAGATCCGACGCATCAAAAATCGACGGATCATGGAACGTGTGTTGAGTCAAAATTTTGCCGATGAGATATTGGACGACCTAGAGGTTCTGGATGTTTTTGAACGCTGTTTGGACAGCCATCAGGTAAGCGAAATAGAGAGAAATGAGCTGCGCCGTCTTTTTCAAGAAATTGTGCAAAATCATGAGGAAGCCGATCCGCATGCGGGATAAATATTTTGAAAAACCGGAGATTTTTGTGTGAAAATACTTGAACTGCGTTTTAAAAATCTAAATTCATTGTACGGCGAGTGGAAAATCGATTTGACCGCTCCCGAATATGAAGCCGATGGCATTTTTGCCATAACCGGCCCGACCGGCTCAGGAAAATCGACCATTCTTGATGCGATTTGTCTGGCTTTGTACGGTCAGACCCCTCGCTTGAGTCGGATCAATAAAAACAGCAATGAAATTATGTCCCGGCAAACCGGCGAGTGTTATGCGGAAGTGGTTTTCGAATCCAAGTCCGGTTGTTACCGATGCACTTGGCGCCAGCATCGAGCGCACAAAAAACCGGACGGAAACTTGGTGGATGCGATTCATGAAATTGCCAACGGGAAAACAGGAGAGATCCTTGAAACGAAAAAAACCGCCACCGTGGCTTTGATCGAAGAGAAAACCGGAATGGATATGGCACGCTTCACACGCTCGATTTTATTGGCCCAAGGGGAATTTACCGCTTTCCTTCAAGCTTCCGCCGATGACAAATCACCGATTCTTGAACAAATAACCGGCACCGAGATTTACAGCCAATTGTCAAGAGACGTTTTTGAAAGACAAAAGGAAATTCGCAATGAACTCAATCTTTTGACAGCTGAATTGAGTGGTGTAATTCTACTTGACCAAAACGAAATTCAGGAAATCAAGACCGAGCAAAACCGGCTGCAGCAAAGTCAGCAGGAAACAGAACGGCATCTTGCTGATCTGCGTGCCAAGATCAATTGGCTGTCCAATATTATCCTGCTGGAGCAGCAGGTTCAAACCGTTCAAAAGGAGAAAGATCTTTTGGACCAAGAACAGAAGGATTTTCTGCCTCAGCGAGCGGCTTTGGTCCGGGCGGAAAAGGCGGCTGTTTTGGAGGGTGACTATGTTGTCTTAACCCGTTTGCGCGGTCGGCAATTGCGGGATGAGGCCGCTTTGGTTGAAATCCGTCGGCAAATGCAGGAACATACTGAAAAGCTTGCGGAGCATACATCCCGGCTGAACTTGGCGATCAAAGAGGTCGCCGCGGCCAAGGCCGAAACAGATCGGCAAACTCCGGCCATCAGGCAAGCCAGAGTTTTGGAGGGTCAGATCGAAACGCAAAAAAATGTCATCGATGACCTGGTTGGTGAAATCAGCCGCATGGAGCGGCAATTGGAAAAAAACAGAAATGACCGTCAACAGATTCGTGAGAAGAATCAGCAGCATACCGATCAATTGACCAAAGTGACAGAGGAAATGACACGTCGTTTGCCGGATGCTGCGCTGGTAACCGCGATGACCGGTATCACGGAAAAGTTGACCGTCCTGCTTGGCCGGGTGAATGAACAAAAAAAATACACCGGATTATCGGAGCGGACCGAACAGGATCTGAACCGGGTTGAGGCAGAGCACCGGAAAGCGGTTCGCGAACTGAACACAAGTAAAAAAGACCATCAGGAAAAAGAAGCAGCCGCGATTGAGGCCGGAAGAAAACTTGAAAATCATCTTGACGGACGCCCGCTGCGTGAGTACCGTCAGGATCAGGAAAATTTACTTCGCGAGCTGGGATTGCGGAAAAAAATCGCCGATCTGGAAACCGAACGCCGGGCGCTTATAGCCGGCCGACCATGTCCGTTGTGCGGTTCGACCACTCATCCTTATTCTTCAGGCCAAAAACCGGAACCGGATGAAACCGAGCGACGCCTTTCGGCATTGCGTGTTTACATCGATCAAGCCGAGCAGTTGGAAGAGGCCGTGAGAGAAGCGGACCGGCGATTATTGACCGCCGAAAAGCGTGTCGACGCGGCCAATCAGGCCCTGGCGTTGATTATGGCTGACCGGAAGCGGATCAACGGCGATCTGACTCGTTTGCAAAATGAACGGCAAAGCTGTCGAGAACGCGTGGATATCCTGACTGCGGACCTGCAGAAAATGTTAAGACCACTGGGCATTACTGAAATTGATCCGGAAAAAATCCAAGAAATCAACACAACCTTGCAGGCCCGCCTGCAAAACTGGCAAGAGCTGCAGGCCGAGAAAACCAGCTTGGAGTCGGGAATGCAGCGGTTTGCCGCAGAGGCCACCGGACTTGACGCACTCATTGCCTCCGCACAACAAGCATATCTCGAAAAAACAGCGTTACTGGCCAAGCAGCAAGATGTCCTTAGCCAACTGAAGAGCAGGCAGGTCAAAATATTATCGGGTCTTTCCGCCGATCAAATGGAAACCAAGCTCAAGCGGGCACTTGCCCGAGCCGAACAGGATCGGGATCAGGCCAAGGCTACCTGTGATCTGTCCAAGGAAGAACGAGATGCCGCCCGTATCCGAAGCGAACAATTGCAGACGGAATTAAACCTTCTTGCGCCGGATTTGGCCCTGCAAGAAAAAAACTTTCACGACGCGCTGGGAAAAGGCGGTTTTACTTCTGAGGAGGATTTTAAAGAGCAACGTCTTGATGCTGACCAACGCAAGGCCTTGGCCGAACTGGCCAAAACACTCGACACCCGTCTGACCGAGACGCAAACACGGCTGAAGGATAAAAAAGCTGCTTTGGAAGAGACCCAAAAGCTGGCTTTGACGATCAGGTCTCCGGAGGAGCTTAAGGAGGAGTTGACGGTACAGGTCGAGAAAAATCAGCAGATCAGCCGCGCCATCGGGGCGTTTGAACAGAGGCTTGCCGCCGATGACCAAGCCAGAGCCGCCAGTGCCGATAAAACAAGAAAAATTGCTGATTTGAAAAAGGATTGGTTGCAATGGAATCGTTTAAATGAGCTGATCGGATCGGCGGATGGTAAAAAATTTCGTAATTTTGCGCAGGGTATAACCTTTGAAGTTTTGATTTCACATGCCAACCGCCAACTGACACGGATGACCGATCGTTACCTGCTGATCAAAGACACAGATGCGCCCCTTGAATTGAATGTCGTGGACAACTATCAGGCCGGCGAAATACGCACGACCAAAAATCTGTCCGGAGGCGAAAGCTTTCTGGTCAGCCTCGCGCTGGCGCTGGGTCTGTCCAGAATGTCCAGCCGAAAAGTGCCTGTTGACTCACTTTTTTTGGATGAAGGGTTTGGCACGTTGGATGAAGACACTCTGGAAACGGCATTGGAAACGCTGGCCGGCCTGCCCCAAGACGGCAAGCTGATCGGTGTTATTTCGCATATACCGGCCTTGAAGGAACGTATTGCCGCCCACATCAGCATCGAACCAATTGCCGGAGGCCGCAGTATAATCACAGGACCCGGGGTGACGTACTGCTCTTCCTGAGCATATCTTTGAACCAAGACGATATCGTCGATGTTAGCGTCGCCGTTGATTTTGAGTTGGAAATCGAAGCATCATTCACATGAAAGGAAATAGCGTCATGAAACCGAAACGAATCGCCATCTTAAACACCAACCGCGTCATTTCCGTTTTGCCCAAGCACATGGATATTCTGTGCCGCACCGCGCCCGACTGTGAGTTTCTGTTGGCTGAAAAAGCCGCGGATTTGCCTGCTCTGGCCGCCGGCGCCGACGCCTTGATTCTCTGGCCGTCGGTTGGACCGGATCTGATAAGCTACATTCGGAACACCCCGAGTCTCCGCTGGTTGCATCTGTTCACTTCGGGGGTGGATCGGTTGATAAACAGCGAGGCCGGAAAGATTCCGGGTTATCGGATCACCAGTACCAAAGGCATTCACGGCTACCCAATTTCCGATCACGTATTGGCACTGATTTATGCCTTTTTGCGCCAGTTGCATGCCGCCGCACATTACCAGCAGAAGCGGAGCTGGTCTTCGAATATCTTGTCCGGTAATTGTCGTGAAATTTCCGGCCTGACGGTGGGCATTATCGGAGTTGGTAACATTGGCCTTGAGCTGGCTCGTAAATGTAAATTGTTGGACATGACCGTTCTGGGCGCTAAACGACAGCCGATTACAAACCAATGGCTGGATAAATGCTATCCGGTCAGCAAATTGTCTGATTTGCTGGCAGTATCTGATTTTGTTGTGCTTTGCCTGCCTCTTACCGAAGAATCCCGGCATCTTATTGGTCGCGAGCAACTGAGAATCATGAAAAGCAGCGCTATCCTGATTAATATTGCTCGAGGCGGTATTGTGGATCAAGAGGCGCTGATCGAGGCTTTGGAGCACGGAACCATCGCCGGCGCCGGCCTTGACGTGACCGATCCCGAGCCATTACCGGAAAACAACCCGCTCTGGGGGATGCCCAATGTAATCATCACACCGCACATTTCAGCCCAGTCGCCCCAGTATATGGATCGTGCTATTCATGTTATCGCTGAAAACTTACGGCGTTTTTTGGCCGATGAGCCTTTGCTGGATGAGGTCCCGCGCCAAGGGCTGGAAAGCAGGTAAATCCAACGCATGGGCTTCCAATTGCCCTCAAGAGCCGGACTTTGATTGCCGGTACTCGGAAGGGCTCATGCCTATGTACCGCTTAAAGACGGCCAGCAAATGATTGGTATGCCGAAACCCCAGTTGATTGGCTATGTCGCCGATACTTAGCTTGGTCAGAGACAACAATTCGCAAGCACGATCCAAACGGTGTTTTTCCAGCTGTTTGGTAACCGAAAGACCGGTCTCTCTTTTGCATAATCGATCCAAATAATCCGGGTGTAGGTAAAAATGATTGGCCACCGACTCGCGAGTGGAGGCTTCATCGAGATTTTGCTCGATATACTTGATGACCTTTTCAATCAAACCGGCTGTCGATACTTCAGTATGTTGTGTGTCGATCAGACGTTGGCATAATAAATGTAGCCAGCTTTGCAGATCCGCCAAAGACTTGTTTGGCATCGCGATTGAATCATTGATGGCGTCCTGCCAGTCAGACAGCACTTGAGAAGCCGGCACGCCGGCCTTTTCCATCGCCGGGTAAAAAAGGTGCAGTAATTCGTAGTATATTTGCTGCAATTCATCGACGCTAATGGTGATCGCGGCCAATGGATGGGAGAAATAGTCGTCGGCACTTTGCAAAAACTCCTGATAGCAACCATTGGTAATTAGCATTTTCCAGAGTTCGCGATCGGGCTCGTGCTTTTCTTCGGTTACAGGGTGATCAATGAAATGGAATATGCCAAGCAGATGGGTTTTTCGATCGTTCGCTCACAGGATGCTCTGTTGCCGTCGACAATGGAAAAACTGCTTCCTTATGCCGAGGAACTGGGCATTCATCTGGCGATTGAATTGCACGGTCCTTGGTCGCCGTCGACACCGGTTTTTCAAGAGTATGCCGAACTTTTTGCCCGGAAAAACTCCGACTACTTGGGTATTGTTATGGATTTTTCCGCTTTTGCCTCGGGTGCTCCGGCCACGGTGCTCAACAGATTACCCGATGACATTTGCAACAAGCCGCTCTTGCAGGAAATCAATCGGCTATACGCAACAACGGAAATTCCCGAACCGGAACTTATCGAAATGATCCGAGCCAAAGGTGGCGATGAGGTTGATGAATATATTACCCGCAAGCTGATTTTCTCCATCGACGCCTCTGCCAAAATGGGGACTCCTTATTATCGAACAAAACCGGATTATGAAGGTTTCCGCCATCTGCTCAAGTGGTCAAAATATATGCACGGCAAATTTTTCTATGTTGATGAGAATTATAATTGTCCGGGAATTGATTATCCGACCTATGTCCGCATTATGAAAGAAGAAGGTTTCGATGGTTTCATTGCCTCGGAGTACGAAGGAGGCCATTTCGACCCGACCGTCAGCGAAGAGGAGCAAATTATCCGCCACATTGATATGCTCGAAAAACTATGGAATGAAGTCTGACCATCCACAAAGTCTGACCATTCGTTGATGAGCCGGTCGATTTTTCTTTAAATGCATAGCTGCAAATAGTCGGCTTGAACTTAGACCGAGCCTATGAAAATCAGACACGAGAAAGCCCCTGTAATCTCAAAGCAACAGGGGCCTTTTCGTTTGGCGCGCCCGACAGAAATCGAATCCATAACCTTCTGATCCGTAGTCAGACGCTCTATCCAATTGAGCTACGGGCGCATATGTTAAATCATAATACGGCACCACGGCAGTTTTGTCAACGGCCGAAATCAGACAAAATCACGGACCCTAATCACGGATTATTTTGAAAAAGATGCTGTGCTATTGTAGAATGGAAACACTATGAGATTACTGGTTGTGGAAGACGATAAAAACACCTCGGGTAATATTTGTGAAAGCGTCAAACACCTGTTCACGGTTGATCAGGCTTTTGATGGCGCTGAGGGCCTGCAGTTCATCATGAATAACGAATACGATGTCATCGTTTTGGATATCATGATGCCGAAGGTGGACGGGCTTAAACTGCTCAGCGAGATTCGTTGTCGTGGCATCACGACTCCGGTCTTGCTTTTGACCGCCTTGGATCAAGTTTCGGATAAAGTGCGTGGTTTGCAGGCCGGAGCCGATGATTATCTTGCCAAGCCTTTCGATATTTTTGAGCTTCAGGCTCGTTTGGAAGCTTTGGTTCGTCGCACGACCAGCGGGGGCTATGCCGGTGTAAAACTGACATTTCTTGACCTATCCATCAATATCAGCACGCGTTCCGCGCGGATCGGCGATAGCAAACTCAATTTGCCCGGCAAGCAATACGACTTGCTGGAGTACCTTGTTCGCAACAAAAACGTTCTTGTCCACAAGGAGCGAATTTTTCAGCGCATCTGGGGTTTTTATTCATCAACCGATCTGAATGTGATTGATGTTTACATAAGTCAATTGCGTAAGGAATTGAAAAAATATGACTACGACCGCTATTTGAAAACGCTTCATGGCTTGGGTTATATATTAACCGACGATGCGGATCTGTATGGATAGAAAAAATCTGCTGTTTAAGCGAAAAATTCGTTATTTCTTCGTTTTGCTGGTGATTTTCATCGCGGCTTTTTCGGTTTTTGGTCTGTTGGTTTTTCGCAATGCCGAAGCCGCCCTGTTTGCCGCCTTGGACGACCAATACGCTGAGGCCGAAGCGCTGGTTCGGGAAAATCCGGTTTCATCGTTGGCCAATTTCATATCAGGGCGCAACATTGTTTTCACCAGTCAAGGAACCTATACGATTGGCTCTAGGATTTTTATCCTTGTTCGTGATACGGATGGCCGCCTGTTGAACGCCGAGCCCTTAAAATATTTTGAGTACCTGAACGATATTACCTTTTCTCCTTCGGAGCAATTCCGAACACATAATCAGTCGATTTTTCGCCGCGGCAGCACCATTTACTACCGAATCCATACTTTCTCGCTGACAACCGGTCAAGAGCCGAAGCGATATGTTCAGATGGCGACCGAGGTCACGGAAACCGTAAATACCCTTGAAACCGTCCGTCGCTCGATGTTGGGGGGCATGGTCATTGTGGTTCTGGTGTCCGCGATAGCCAGCTGGATTATTGGTCAGATGCTGGTTCGCTTTGTAGCTGACGCTTGGGAAGAACAAGATCTGTTCATCGCTCATGCCTCCCATGAATTGCGTTCACCGCTGACGGTGGTACACAACTCTCTGGAGCTGCTGCTGCAGGAACCGGGCAAGCGTGTTATCGACAACAGCAAGCTGATTCTCAATGCTCTCAGTGAAACCAACCGGATGCGCAAGGTGACCGCCAATTTGCTTAACATGGCTCGACTCGAATCGGATCAAGGCGATTTGCCCCGTGAATTGTTTGATCTGAGTCTTTTGATCAAGGAAATAACCACTCCTTTTATCTATCAAGCCGAGGCCGGTGGTAAAACCATAACGGTTCACGCTTCAGAGGGGCTGATGGCCTATGGCTACCGTCAGGATCTGGGCGAAATGGTTGTTCTTTTGTTGGAAAATGCATTGAAATATACGGAAGCGGGTGATCAGATCGAAGTTTGGCTGCAAGGCGACAGCGACCGACTGATATTCCGAGTCAAAGATACCGGGGTCGGCATCAGCGATGACAACATGGGTAAAATATTTACCCGCTTTTACCGGGGGGATCGCGCTCGCGGCATGGCCGAGGGCAGTGGTCTCGGATTGAACATCGTCAGCACAATTGTGTCACGACATCAAGGCTCAATCAAGGCCTCCCACAACCTTCCGAAAGGTACTGTTTTTACTGTTGTCCTGCCCTCGGCTTCAGTCGCCAGAGAGCGTTGATGCCGAGGGAAAGTGGCGGCGGACGGGACCGTTGACCGTCACGTCGGGCTTTTGCGTGTTGGCCACGATCTTAAGTTCGGCTCGACCATCGTCGGTGACAGACCACTGTCCGGTCAGGCAGGGCATAATGCAAATATTCTGAGCATCAAACCGAATCAACCCAACCAATGTTTCCAGTTCGGTTTCCCGGATGGCCGCAACCACTTTTTCGGCCTCTACCGAAGCTGCCCGGGAAAGAATATCATACAACAACTCAATGTTTGCATGTTTGTAACCGATGGTGGCCGGAACATTTTCCAAATTGGTCGCCACCTGATATTTGTCGGCAAGCTCTTTGCCGTTCCAGCCGGTCAGGGAGGAGATTCCGGGAAAATCCGGAGCCCACCAGACCTCGGTGATCAAGCCATCCCCGAGTCGGCCTAAAGCGGCAACATCTTCGGCAAAGAGATTGGCTTTGGCTATCGTGCTGATTTTCGGTTGATAATTCAGCTCGGCGCATTGACGCCAAAAAACGGCAAAATCCGGTGCGTTCATGACGCCGGCGATGATCTGACAGCCGGAACCTTTTAACTGTCGAATCAGCTGACCGTAGTTTTTGGCGCCAACGGCAAACCGACCCGGATCGACGACGTTATACCCTCGGCCGATGGCCATTTCGGGCAGCCGCGTGGCTATTTCCAGTCCCTCAAGGTCGTCCGGAGCGACCAAACCGACCTGTTTGTTGCTGGCAAGCTGATCCCAAGCGTCCATAAAACAATTCAGCTCGTTTTCCGTATTGAAAAAAGCATGAAAGGAATACGTGTAGGGGCCGCCGGCCAGCCAGACATCAGCGGGCGCGTCGACCGAAATGCAGGGAATGCCATATCGTTCGCAAACAGTCGATACCGGACAGACGGTATCGGCTGTGTTGGAAACCACCATAATATCGATGAATTCTTCTTGGATCAATCTGACCGCGGCTTCCGAGGCTTTGGTCAGGCTGCTTTCCGAATCGGCATGCACCAACCGGATCGGCAGCTTACGCCCCAGGTCTGACATATAAATGCCGCCGAGCACATCATTGATGTAATCAATAGCCTGTTGCTCAACGAAAGGTGTGCCTGATCCGAACGAAGCCAGCGGTCCGGTAATCGGAACCACGCGCCCCACCAAAATACATTCCTCTTGGTCAACAGCCGCTGAGGACGAAACAGACGGGTCTGTTCCGCCGCTTCCGCAAGCACTGATCAGCACCAAGCAGGCCAGGATGGCCAGAACTGCCAAGCGTTGATGTAGCTTTCTTTTCATGCTCTCAGTTTAGGTCAACCCTCCAATGTGCGACGCGTGGAGAAGACCGTCAGGTTCAGCTTACGCTCGATGGTACCGGCAATTCCGTAGGGCAGGGCGACAATCACGACAATGGCGATAAACCCAAGAATGATCATGCTGTAGCCGGGATATTTGGACAGATATTCCGACAGGGCGACATAAATGATAGCGCCGAGAATCGGTCCCTCAATAGTGCCGATGCCGCCGATGATAACAATGAAGACAATGGCAACGGTCCATTCGGTTCCGAAGCCGCCGGAAGGGAAAATCGAGCCGCGATTCAAATAGAAGATGGCGCCGGCTATTCCGGTGAAAAACCCACTGACAACAAAGCAGAGCAATCTGGAGCGAAAAATATTGACGCCCACACTGGACGCCGCATCGGCATCATCGCGCATGGCGTTAAGGCCCAGTCCGGTTTTGGACTTCAACAGCGAATAGACAACGAGAATGGCAATGATGGACAATGAGAGCGCGATGACATAAATCAGGCTGACGCCCGGATAAGGGCGGGCCTTAACCGACATGCCAGCACCCATTTTCACGAATTTCCAGCTGGTGAAAAAAGTCTTAAGGGCTTCGGCGGTTACCCAAGTGGCAATGGCGAAATACATTCCGCGCATCCGAAACAGAACCATGGACATTAAGAGAGCAAGAATTGCTGAAAACAGGCCGCCAAGCACGATGCCGATCCAGAAAGGCAGGTTATAGGTCGATGTGATGACACACAGGGTATAACCGGCTATACCGATAAAAGCCTGTTGGCCGAGGGAAGTCATGCCGGTGAAGCCGCTCATCAAATTCCACATGGTGCCCAAGGTGACATACAAAGCGATATTAAGCAATATCCGCATGGCGTTCGTGGAGAACAAGCCGGCCAGTCCAAGGACATAAAGCAGAACGATCAGTACCACCAAGACGCCGAAGCGGAGAATCTTTTTCCCGGTTTTTTTTGTGACTTTGGTTTTGTTCATGTATTGATCCTCCTCCTGCTCATTTGGCGAATAGGCCTTGTGGTCGCACAGCCAGCATGACGATGAGCACAAGATAACCAATCAAGAGCCCGTAATTTGACCCTCCCAAAACCTGGGCCAGTCCGAAGATAAAGCCGGCAACCAGCGTGCCCGTAATGCTGCCCATGCCACCAATGACCACGACACCGAAGGCAATAATCAGGTAACCGGAACCGGTGCTGGGATAGAAGGGATAAATCATGCCCACCATGGTGCCGGCAATGGCAGCCGTGGCCAAGGCAAGTCCCATGGCGATACCATAGGTTTGTTTGACATTGACGCCCATCAGCGCGGCGGCTACCTTATCGTCGCTGGTGGCCCGAATGGATCGCCCGATATAGGTTTTTTTCAGGAAAAGATTAAGCACAAAGAGCGTGGCGATGCCGATCAGGCAAACGACCAGATTGAGGACGGGGATACGCCCCATACCGCCCAAAGGGATGCTCAATGCTTGAAACGAAACAATCAGCCGATTGGCATCAGCGGAAAAAATCAGCAGCAGCGCGTTTTGAATGATAATCGACAGGCCGAAAGTGACCAGAAGGGCGGGTTCGGAACCGCGCTCCATCAGTTTGTTGATCAGAACGTTCTGTAAAATATAGCCGATGACAAACATCAGCGGTACCGTGATGATCAGGGTCAAAAGTGGGCTTAATCCCAAACCGACACTGATTACACTGCTCAAATAAGCCGCTAGGATGATAAATTCGCCATGGGCCAAGTTGGTTAGCTGAACGATGCCAAAAATCATGGTCATGCCGACGCCGACCAGCGCATAAACACCGCCCAAGAGAATCCCGTTGATCAGTTGTTGAGCCATTGAGTCAGCCTCCCTTCCGGATGAAAGCCGTTAAATGCCAAAGTACGCATTTTTAATGTCCTCCTCGGTAAGCTCACGTGACGGCCCGGACAGGACGATCTTGCCCTTGAGCATAACGTGACTGTAATCGCTGGTTTTTACACTGCGCTTGACATCCTGTTCGACCAGAACAATACTGGTTCCTTCAGCGTTGATCTGACGGATGCGGGAATAAATATCCTTGATGATGGTTGGGGCCAAACCAAGTGAGATCTCATCAAAAAGAATCAAATCGGGTTGCGACATGAGCGATCTCCCGATGGCCACCATTTGTCGTTGCCCACCGGATAAACTGCCGGACAGATCGTTCCTTTTCTCTTTGAGAACCGGGAACAACTCGTAAACCTTTTCCAGCATGGATGTCGCTCCTTTGCGGGCACAGCCGGGAAATGAGCCCATGATCAGATTGTCTTCGACGGTCATGCGGACAAAACAACGGCTGCCTTGCGGAACAAGGCTTAAACCTCGTCTGACGATTTCATAGGCCGGCAGTCCGGTAATATCTTCTCCTTTGAAAAAGATTCGCCCGGAAGACGGTTTGTGCACACCGGCCACACAGTCCATCAATGTGGACTTGCCGGCCCCGTTTGAACCGATGATCGAAACGATGCTCTTGTTCGGCACACAAAGGGAAGCGTCCTGAACCGCCAAAAAGTCGCCATACCGTGCAGCAACATTCTCAATTGCCAGAATATTTTCACTCATCTTCTTCCACCCCCAGGTAAACCGCTTCCACCTGTTCAGAGGCCATGACTTCGCGCGGGTCGCCAATCAGGAGATCGGTTCCCTCGGACATGCACATCAGGCGATTGGTCGAATTAACCATGGTCTCGATGACGTGTTCGATCCAGATGATCGTAAATCCTTCTGCTTTCAGATTGGCCACCAACGCCATGACATCCTGCACTTCGGCTTCGGTCAGACCGGCCGCCACTTCGTCCAGCAGCAGCATTTTGGGCGCCGTGCCGAGAGCACGGGCGATTTCCAAGCGCTTGCGATCCAATAAGGTCAGCTCGCCGGAGCGGACGGCGTGCTTGTCATAAAGACCGGTTATTTCCAGCGCCCGTTGGCACTCGGGGCGAGCCGCCTGCTCGCTCAGGCCGGCGCCGTGAACCGCAGCCACCAGAACATTTTCAAAAACACTCATATTTTCAAAGGGACGCGGAACCTGATAGGTCCGTCCCAATCCCAAGTTGCAACGAGCATTGGCGCTCATATTGGTAATATTGTGACCATCGAAGTGAATTTCACCCTTGGTTGGCTGAATCAGGCCGATCAAGGCATTGAACATGGTTGTTTTTCCGCAACCGTTCGGTCCGATGACACCGAAAACTTCACCGCGGTAAACCTCAAAATTCAGGTCAGAAAGAACTTTAACCCGGCCATAGCCGGCATCGACATTTTTGAAACTTAATAACGTATCCATGGAATCAGCCTCCGAAATCCAGCTTGGGTTTACCCGACAGCATGCGAATGATTATGATGGAAGGGCGGAAAAGTCAGACTTTCCGCCCTTCCGTTGCTGGTTGATTTTTAGGAATCTGATGCCGACTTCATCGCATCAGGGCAGGGGCTTGTATTCACCCGTAACCGGAATTTCAGGATTAACGCTGTTATTGATGATAAACAGTTTCAGTGAGCCATCGGCCTGACGTTGCCACTGGCCGCCGGCCACCGGGGTGAGGCCCCAATGATCATCATTGTATTTGATGGGACCCACGATGGTTTCGACATCAATGGCCTTGATTCCGTCCCGGATGTTCTCCGGTTCCAGATTGGTGGCATTCATAAGCGCTGTAACGGCCAGTTCCAATGAGGCGTACTTGTAGCCCATGGGCTGGGTGATGTCCTCACCGGTTTCTTCGAGATAGAGTCTGGTTAATTCTGCGGGCGTCATACCGGTCAGCTTAGAGCTGTACGGGTGATGCGGGCTCCACCACACCTCGGCAACCATGCCGTCCATCAGGTCGGCACCGATTGCATTGGCATCGGCTTCAAGGAGATAGGCCTTCCCCATGGTTACCATTTTCGGCTTAAATCCAAGCTGGTTGGACTGCAGCCACAGCCCGGCAAAGTCCGGTGTGATATTGGTGCCGGCGAGGATTTCGACTCCTTCTTCGATAAATTGGCCGATCACATCGGAAAAATCCGTTGTGCCCGACGGATACTGGCCGGGATCAACCAAGACAAAGCCGTCTGCGACGATGTTCTCACGGAAAACCTGAGCCCAAGCGGTGCCGTCGGCATCGTTGGCAAAAGCAATTCCTATTTTGGTTCCGGGACCGAAACCGGCTTGTTTCCACATATCGGAATACAGTTCATACATAATTTCCAATGTCCAGAACGAATGATAGGTCCACTCGTACGGGCCGGCTCCAAGCCAAGCATCGACCGGTGCCTCAATGGCAACGCAGGGCACTCCATAGCGCTCGGCAACCGCACTGACAGGATTGACGGTTTCCGGAGTGTGGCGGGCAATGATCAGGTCGACCTTGTCTTCTTCAATGAGCTTTTGGGCCATTTCGGCGCATTTGGTTGTGTCACTGGTTGAGTCATAGACAATGAGTTCAACGGGCAGCTTGGTGTCATAATCTTCAAAATAAATACCACCGAGCTCTTCATTGACATACTTGACAACCAGGTTTTCGGTCCAAGGACAGCCCTCACCGAATCCGGCCAGCGGACCGGTGGTGGGATTAATAAGACCGATTTTCACAACATTCTTGGGTGCTTTTTTCCCGGGTCCGCCGGGCTGATTGCCATCACAGGCCACCAGCGCCAGCAGCAAGAAAATAGTACACAAAACTGCGACTAGGCGGATCAGTGTTCTTTTCATGATTTACCTCCCAATGTAAGTGTGCCTTTTGAACATGCACCAGACTGTATACAAATACCATGGTACCGTAGAAAATCTGAAAAACTCCTTAAAAACTTCTAAGTAAAATCTAAAAATCCGATTTTCGACGGGTATTGCCGACCACGCTTTAAGATTCCGGCAGGATTGCCTCGATGCCGACCCGCAATGTTGATTCGCTGATGCCGCCGCGATATCCATAGACAATGTAGCCGTCCTTGTCGATAAACAGAGTGGATGGGATGGATGTGATGCCATAAACACGGGCTGCATCGCGATCGGTATCGAAAAAAACCGGAAAGATGAAACCTTCGCCATCGATGTATCGCTGCCCGTCGATCTGTTTTTCCTGCCGGCTGTCAACCAGATCAACCATCATAAACATGACGTCATCTTTGACTTCTTGATAGACGCGATCGAAGTGGGGCATTTCATTGCGGCAGGGAGGGCACCAAGACGCCCAGAAATTGAGGACAACCGGCCGACCCCGATAATCCGACAAACGATGCTCGGTGCCATCGGCTGCGTAAACGACGAAGTCCGGAGCCGAAATCAATTCCTTTTGCGTGACGGCCGGGATCATCGGTTCCGGCTTATTGGCTTTGGTCAACCCATCATAAGCAAAATAAGCCACCGCAATCAGGGCAATCAATGCAACGATCCAGATCAGGGTTTTGGTTTTTTGGGCCATAATCATCCTCCATCATCAGGAAAGCAATGCCAAATAGCGTCCCATCAGGCCGGTTGCCATCAAGATGCCGACAATAATCAGTAAAATGCCGGAAATCAGGTTGACCGTTCGATAGTGTCGCTTGATCAAGTCAAAGGTACTTTTTAATTGGTTGATCAGCAGGGCGCTGATAATGAACGGAATGCCTAGGCCAAGGGAGTAAGCCAACAACATCAGGATGCCACGCAGGCTTTGTCCGGCCATAGCCGCCAGCATCAAGGCCGAGCCAAGGAAGGCACCAACGCAAGGTGTCCAGCTGATCGAAAAGATCATACCAAACAATACGGATGAAAAGAAACCGGTTTTAAAATTGCCAAGCGTCCAAGAATGATTGCCGCTGATCAGCGGCAGCCGGATCACGCCGATAAAGTTCAGGCCGAACAAAATGACGATGATACCCAAAATCAGGTTGAGCACCGTACCGTAACGGTGCAAAAATCCACCTGCAGCACCGGCAAAAGCTCCCAGCAAAACAAAAACGATGGTAAAGCCGGTGACAAAGCCAATCGCGTTCAATAGGGTTGTTCTTTTTTTATTGTGCAGATCCTGCCCGGCAAAAAAGGAAAGATAAACCGGCAAAAGCGGTAGTAGACAGGGTGATATAAAGGTGATGATCCCTTCGATAAAGGCAATTAAGTACTCCATTGGAACACAAAACCTCCGTTCATGCCGGATGATTTTTTATTATACTAAAAGCACCCGGGAGATTTCCATGGTAGAATTGTTTTTCAGATCAATCAATAATTATAATGAGGTGGCAAGATGCTCGCCGATCATTACAATATTGTCTATCGCCATTCTGACCGAACTCCGATCCAGTTGCGGATTTCCGGCAACCGCCTGGTCATTGATTGTTGTTTTTCCTACAATCGGCGAGCTTTGCGTTTGTTTCGTCCTCTTCCGGAACAGACGGCGGCGGATTTGATCGAAGCCGGCATCCGACAGGCTTGGTCGGGTGTTTATCGGCTGAATCTGACCGGTCCGGAAGATGAGTTCCCGGTTTTTGTTCAGGTTGTCATCCATCGCGACCGTCGTCGCCGTCCGGTCCGCATTTGTTTAAAGCGTCTGCTGATCAGGCCGGCGCATGTAATCAGTCCGGTTTGGCGCCGTATCTGGGGTGTTTTTAAGACCGGACAGCTGGAATCTATGGGCACCAACTGGGCGCCGACCCATCCCGGGAAAATGATTCTGCCCATCGGACTCTCACCGGTGACTTTGCGCCAAATCGCCGCCCATGAAGCCGGACATTTGTTTGGCCTGGGCGATGCGTATGGTGCCGTTTACCGTTTCTATCACGGTGTGCAGGGAAAAGAGCGTTACATGATGTACAGCAACCAAGAGGTGCACCCGGAGGAAATCGTCATGCTGCTCAATGCCCATCAGACCGGTCGGATGCAGTTTTTCCCCCGCTCTTGGAATACGACACGGTTTGTGCAAGGGCTGCGAACCGATATCGCCAATCGGATCACGCGACTGGAGCGGCGACTGGCCGCCCGACGGACAAAAAATCGACAAGCGCCACAAAATTCAAATCGATCCTCCGAATAACCGGTCGGTTATTTATAACAACAACCAGAGCAATGAGGCCACCAGCATGATCGGCAGGGAGAGCCTTGACCCAAATCCGGCGACCGGCGAAGAGTCGGCATTTTGGCGCAGCAATCCTACCGCTGACAGTGTAAGGACTGCCAGCCCTGCAACCAGATGGGAAAAAAGACGTTCCGGTTGCAGAAGAATCCGCAAGGATGCCGAGATCAGGGAAAAAATAATGACGCCGGCATTCGCTTTTTTTTGGTCGTAAAGGATCATTGCCCAGACCAGAAACGAGCTGAAGGCCAAGACCGATGTGACCTGTAGGAGCAAAGCAAAATAAAAATCGGTTGCCGGGTAAAAGGCGGTGTTCATCCAGATCGGCGGTTCAAAAGAACCCGGCCGCGTCAAAGCCGCCGACAGAGCATAGTATGAGCCGGTTAACAACTCCACCCACATATACCGGGCGGCGATCGGGGCGGCGCAATATCGGCAGCGCCTGCCCAATAGAAGATAGCTCAAAACCGGAATCAGATCCGATGCCGCCAGATCGTGCCGGCAATTCGGACAAAAGGAACGTCCCCGCACGATGGTCAGGCCGGCGGGTAGACGATAGATGCAGACATTAAGGAAGCTGCCGATCAGCAAACCGGACAGCGCAAAAAAGATGATCCAGAGCGCGGATGTCAATTCAGCCGGCATTTGCGACTCCTTGTCAGCGGTCAAGACATACAGACAGAGCCCAATTAACCCGATTATTTTAACATAAAACATCAAACTACGGGTCAAACTACGGGGTTAACTTTTTTTCTTTACAAGCGGGATTTCATGTGCTAGAATCTTGTAGCGTTTGCATTTCAGGCATTTTCATGCCTTTTGGGGAGGAAATACCAGATGGCTTCGACCGTGGAAAAAAAGGACAATCATGTTGTTGTCGTGACGATTGATGTGCCGGCGGAAGACTTTGCCGATGCCCTTCAGCGCGCATTTCGCAAAAATGCCAGCCGCTTCAACATACCGGGTTTTCGCAAGGGTAAAGCGCCAATGAGCATTGTTACCAAATATTACGGGGAAGGCGTTCTCTACGATGATGCCATTGAGTTTGCCGCGACGCCGGCTTATGCGGCCGCGATAGACGAACATGGATTGGAGCCGGTGGTTCGCCCGGAAATGGATATCTTGGAAATCAGCCGGGAGACCGGTATGAAGTTCACCGTAACCATCACGGTTAAGCCGGAGGTCGAACTAGGGCAATATCGCGATGTTGAGGTCATTATGCCGGAATATACCGTTAGCGATGAGGATGTGGAAAAAGAACTGCTGCGCATCCAAGAGCGCAATTCCCGTCTGATTCCCGTTGAAGATCGCGCCGTGCAGGAGGGGGATACCGCCAATATCGATTACGAAGGATTTCTGAATGAAGTTCCTTTTGAAGGTGGCAAGGGTGCCTCTTATGATTTAAAAATCGGCTCCAATATTTTCATTCCCGGCTTCGAAGAGCAGCTGATCGGTCATCATGCCGGGGAAAGCTTTGACATTGACGTCACGTTTCCGGAAGACTATGCCAACGAGGAGCTCAAAGGCCAAGCTGTTGTTTTTAAAGTGACAATCAATGAGATCAAGATCCGTGAGCTGCCGGTTCTCGATGACGAATTTGCCAAGGACGTCAGTGAATTTGACACCTTGGACGAGTACAGGGAGAGTCTGCGTGCCAAACAGACGGAATCCGCCCAAAAACGTGCCGAGGGCGAATTTAAGGACAATGTTGTCAAAACCGTTGTAGCCAATGCCACGGTTGACATTCCCAATGTCATGATCGACCAGGAGATCGACCGCATGGTGGCCGAGCAGCGCAATCAAATGCGCTATCAAGGCATTGAATTGGAGCAGTATCTCGAATACTTGGGACAAACATTGGATGCCTTTAAAGAACAAATGCGAGAGACCGCGGAAAATCGAATACGGACACAACTGGTCATGGAAGCAATCAGCAAAAAAGAAGAAATACAGGCCGACCCAGAAGAGATCGAAGAGGAAATTGAGCGGATGGCGACAATGTACGGTATGAAGGCCGAAGATCTCCGGGAACGAATTCCCGTCGGCGAAGATGACTTTGTCGAAGAAAGCGTCATTTCACGCAAGACGGTCGAGCTGTTAACCGCTTCCGCGGTCAAGATTCCTCAGCCTGAGGAGCAACCGAAGGCCAAGAAGCCGGCCAAGGGCAAATCCACGCGGACGAAAAAAGCCAAGGCCGACAATGCTGCGCCCCCGGCTGACGACCGGCAAACCGCATCCGATGACCAGACTGCGGAATAGAAAAGGCCACTGTTTGCAAATCGTTCACATAATGTTGCCAGGTCCTTTTGACCGGTTCGGATTTATACAGATATAATGGACGATAGGGGACTGTAGAAGGTCCCCTATCGACATCTGAAAGACAAGGAGTAAAGATATGAGTTTAGTACCAATTGTTATTGAACAGACCAACCGCGGTGAACGCTCGTACGATATTTATTCTCGTCTCCTTAAAGAGCGGATTATTATTCTGAGTGATGCAGTCAATTCGGTAACAGCCAGCCTGATCACAGCCCAGCTGCTCTTTCTGGAAGCCGAAGACCCCGATAAGGACATCCAGTTTTATATCAACAGCCCGGGCGGTGAAGTGACCTCTGGCCTGATGATTTATGACACCATGCAATACATCAAGGCTGATGTCCAGACCATCTGCATGGGCATGGCTGCCAGCATGGGAGCCGTCCTCTTGGCCGCCGGCACCCGCGGCAAACGTTTTGCCCTGCCCAATGCCGAGATCATGATTCACCAGCCGTCAGGCGGAGTTCAGGGTCAAGCAACCGATATTCGGATCGCCGCCGATCATATTCAGAAAATGAAAGACCGTCTCAACCGGATTTTGACCGAACGGACCGGACAGCCTTTTGACCGTGTCGCGCTGGATACCGAGCGAGACAACTGGATGTCGGCTCAGGAGGCCATTGAGTACGGAATTGTTGACCAGATCATGGAGAAAAGGATTTAAGTATGTCCGATAACAACGACAAGAATAAGGGCAACGGCAAGAGCGGCGGTCGTAGTAGCGGCAAACGGTCCAAAGGTGATCATGATTTATACGCGCAGGTCAGTTGCTCGTTCTGCGGCAAATCAGAAAGCCAGGTCGTTCGGCTGATAGCCGGTCCCGGCGTTTTCATCTGCAATGAATGCGTCGCCCTTTGCGATGAGATTCTAAACGAAGATTTCCGACCGGTTGCGCTCCGCGAATCAATGCCGGATATGGCCGATCTGATGAATCCGGTGCGCATCAAGGAGTCCCTCGACCAGTATGTCATCGGCCAGGAACGCGCCAAAAAAGCGTTAGCCGTTGCGGTTTATAATCACTACAAACGCGTCTATGGCAACGCGAAGGACGACCTGCACTCCGAAGATTTTGTCGATGATGTCGAATTGACCAAAAGCAACATTTTGCTTGTGGGTCCGACCGGCTGCGGCAAAACCCTGTTGGCTCAGACTCTGGCCCGGATTCTTGATGTTCCCTTTGCCATTGCCGACGCAACGGCACTGACCGAAGCCGGCTACGTTGGCGAAGATGTGGAAAACATACTGCTCAAGCTGCTTCAAAATGCCGATTATGACATTGAGCGTGCCCAACGTGGGATCATTTATATTGACGAGATCGACAAAATTACCAGAAAATCCGATAATCCGTCGATAACCAGAGATGTCAGCGGCGAAGGGGTTCAACAGGCCCTTTTGAAGATCTTGGAAAGCACCATCGCCAATGTGCCGCCGCAGGGGGGACGGAAACATCCGCATCAGGAATTCATCCAGATCGACACAACCAATATCCTGTTTATCTGCGGCGGTGCTTTTGACGGCCTGGAAAAGATCATTCAGAATCGGATCGGCCAGAAATCCATCGGTTTTGGCGCGCGGATCGAAAGCCGAAAAGAAAAGGATGTCGGCGAATTGCTGGGGCAGATCATGCCGCAGGATTTGCTTAAGTTTGGCCTGATTCCCGAATTTGTCGGTCGCATCCCCGTCATTGTGACTTTGGAGGCCCTCGATGAAGATGCGTTGATTCGCATCATGCAGGAGCCGCGTAACGCACTTCTTAAGCAATACCGAAAATTATTTGATTTGGACGGCGTTGAACTGATCTTTGAACCGGATGCCGTTGCCGAGATCGCCCGGCAAGCCATGGAGCAAAACACCGGCGCCCGTGGGCTGCGAGCCATCTTGGAAGAGATCATGCTGGATATCATGTACGATATTCCTTCGAGAAACGATGTTGCCCGATGCGTCATTACCCGTGAAAGTGCGACGGGAAGTCAACCGCCCAAGATTATTCTTAAAGAGGACAAAACAGCCTAACCACCAAAAATTTTGGCGGATAATGTCGACCGGACGGCACCTTTCGAGGTGCCGTTTTTTATATGCTTAAATCAATACATCAAGTCGGGAGAAAACAATGTCGGCACAACAACCCAATGGTTCTCGTTATCAATACCTTAATCGGATCGGAACAATATGGCTGGCCGTTGATCAACGAACCAAGGCCAAGGCGGTGGTTCGAGCTGCGGACACAGTGGCTGATCCTGCCGCCATCGAAAAGCTGGCCGAAATCAGACACGCGGGCCTGCCACGCTTGATCGGTCGGACCGTCGACCCGGATGGCAAGACGGCGTACGTTTTTGAATATTTAGAAGGTTGTTCGCTGGCCCAAATGGCCGATCAAGCGGGTGGCGCTCTGACCCAAGAAATCCTGATGCCGATTATCCTTGCCGTGGCAAAAATTCTCGGTTTTCTCCATCGTCAAGGCGAATTTCCTCTTGTTCACCTGGACATTAAACCGGATCACATCCTGATCGGCTCCAACGATGCCGTCAGCCTGATTGACTTTGGCGCGTCTCAACTACTTGACGGCCAATCGAGAATAAGAAAGCAAATCGGCCATGCCTTGACGCCGGCATATGCGGCACCGGAGCAAGCCATCGGCAAACCGTCACCCGCCAGCGATGTTTTTGCTTTGGGGCTGGTGTTTTTACATTTGATGACCGGCCAAGCATTGTCTTTTTGCCGAACGCAACCCACAGCGTCTTTATTGAGCAATTTTCCGGATGCTTTTCAGCGCTTGATTTACCGCTGCCTTCATCGTGAGGTCGAACAACGCTTTGCCCATGGCGATGCGCTGGCTTCTGCCCTTGCTTCACTCCCTTCGATCGGTTCGGACGTGGTGGCAAACATTGCAAAAACAACCGGGAACGCCGGAGCGCAAAAAGAAATTGCGCCGCCACAACAGCCTGCAAGTGTCATCTGTGTTTGGGGCAATGCCGACTTTGGCTGTGAATTGGCCGCTGTATTGGCAGAGCACGAGGATGTTCTGGTGATAGATGCCGATTTGCTGAATCCGAGAGCCGATCTGATCCTCGGTTGCGGTCAGCCCAAAACAACCGGTTCGGATCCCTTGGAGGCCGGCGGTCTGGATTTGGCATTGACTTGTGAATCGCGAGGGCATTTGGACGTCATCAGCCTGAATCAATACATCCGATCCACAAGGGTTAAAGGGGTTTCGGCTCTGACCACCACCAGCGGTCCGACCCAATATGAATCCTTTCAGCTTAATGCGCTGGCAAAGGTCATTCATCTTGCCCGCCTGATTTGTCGCTTCGTTGTTATCTTGTGCAGCGCATTCATTTTTGACGGATTCACCTGCCTTGGTTTGCGTATGGCAGATCGGGTTTTGGTTCCGGTTGCTGCTGATATCGGATCTTTTCGGGAAAAAAATCTGGCGATCGACCACCAGATTGCACAGTATAATTTTGACATCAACAAATTGTCTTTTGTCGCGTTCCCCTACAGTCCGATTTACGATTTGAGCCGTGGTTGTGTGGATGAGCTAAGCCGCGGACGCTTGATCGGTACGATCAGCGACGTCGGTTCGCGCCGCAAAATGAAATGTGGAGCCCGACCATATGCGGCGGCGCTGGCTAAGGGCAACCGACACGAATATCGTGACTTGATTCGCAAGCTCCGAATTCTTCCCGGTCGCTGGAGGTAAGTCGATGCCATTAATGACACCATCCTCAATCCTGCCAGACGATACGGCTCTATATCGACAGGTTGACATCAAGACCGGTGTTTTTGATTATGCTGATTTGGCGGAACTTGTATCGGCCGTGTGCAGCCGGATTTTAGATAGCGATCCGGCGCTTGTTGCTGATATTGCGGCCGGCCGGGCAAAGCGGCAGGCATTGACGCCCTTGATACAAAAATTTGCTAAGGAGGAAAGCCACCGTGCCGGTGTGTTCATGGTTGATTTACAGGAACAAATTATGGACTTTCTCTTTGGTTATGGGTTATTGCAACCTTACATCGATGATGAATCGGTCTCCGATATCGACGGAACCGGACCGGACGAGTTTTCCATCAAGACCGATGGTCAGCGTCGCCCCTTGGCCATTGCCTTCCCGGATGAGAAGAGTTATGACATCTTCTGCCGTTTGGCCATTATCCGGAACGGCGGCATTATCAATGAAAATGACAGCCACTGTCGCGTCGCCGATGAACGTTACCGTCTTCGGATCAATGTTACGGTACCGCCCCGAAGCGTCAATCGCACATCCATCAGCATTCGAAAACACCGTCTGAAAGCCTATCGGTTTCCTGACTTGGAACGATTAGGAATGTTGGATGGGGAATTGGTGTCTTTGTTGACCTATCTGGCCGGTTCCCGTTTCTCCGTTTTGTTTTGCGGGAAAGGTGGTGCCGGCAAAACCACGCTGCTACGGGCTTTCATTCAGGCGATGCCCGAGATGGAGCGCGTTTTAATTGCCGAAAGTGACACGGAACTGTATCCGGATAAACCCTATTGCCTGGTTCAGCGGATTCACAAGCCCAACGAGGGGGGTCGGCCGGTTCAGTTGCGAGATCTGATCGCCGATGGTTTGACCATGTCATTGGACAGCTATGTTATCGGCGAAATTGTCGGAAGTGAGGCTCTGGAATTTATGCGAGCAGCTTTTTCCGGGCATCGCTGCTTGGCCACAACACATGCCGGCAGTGCGATGGATGCGTTGGAGCGACTGGTCACTCTTGGTCGGTCTGCTCCCGGAGGCGAGAGCGAAGGACTTATGCGCAGGATGCTGGCCCACGGCATACATTATCTGGTTTTTTTGAGTGATTTCCAGGTCAAAGAGGTTGACCGGGTTGTGCCCTGCCGAAAAGGAGAAAATGAATATGAAATTGTTCCGGTTTGGCGACCTATCCAAAATCCGAAATCAGACCTTACAGATGACCAGCATGATGGCCCGCTGGTGCCAGGTCCGGGAAGACCTGATGTACATTTTTGACCAAGTTGCCAACAGTGATATCGAAGACCCGATCCGAACTTTGGTTCTTGATTTTCTTTCTCGAGTTCGCGGAGGCATGGCGCCCGATCGCGCGCTTTTGCTCATGCAGAAAAGTTTGCCCCATGAACATTTTGTCGATTTGATTACGGCTGTCCGGTTTAACTTCAAATATCGAGGCAAGCTGGGTCCCTTGTTGGAGCAAATGGAATTGCATTTTCATCGTATTGAGGAAGAATACACCCACCGACGTCTGACCAACCTTCGTGATTGTAAATTAACTTTCATGATTTTGGCCGTCGTGCCGCCGTTCTTTCTTATTCGCTTGGCAACCAACCCGGAAGCACAACAGGCTTTCGGAGCAATATCCTCCGGCCCCTTGATTTTTTGTTTGTGTCTGTTGCTTTATTTGGGAGCTGTTGCTGCCTTCCTGTTCATTTGGCGGCATATTAACGGGTGAGGGGAGCTTCATGGCAACATTAACAGGATTCTTTTTTTCCGCTGTTCTGATCGGGCTTTTGGTTTACCAACTCCTGCCGACCTTCTCCTCTTGGATTGGTCGGCTCCATGTCCAAGGTTCGTGGCATCGGCATCAACAAAGACCACCGTTCGGTCGGCGGAACCGGCTGCCGAAAAAATGGAGCGATCACTTTGAGAGGCGCTTGAGGTTGGCCGGCATCGAAATCGACAGATATCGGGTTCGTGTTTTGTATCTCTCACCGATTCTCATCTTAATTCTGGTTGTTGTCGGTGACTGGCTGCAGCGCCTGATGGTTGTGGTTCTTTTTTGCTGCCTTTTCAACTCGTGGATTAACAAAAAAATTCGGACTCGTCGGCAAGCCTACACCAAAGCCTTGTATAAGATCTATCGTTTCTTGGATTTTCAGTTGACGGCCGGCATAAAAACGGTCGATGCCTTTCGAGGTCTGCCCGATGCTGTTCACGATTCAATTGTGCGGCCGGTCCTCGTTCGTTTTTCCGCCAGATTTGAACTGACTCTTGATCTGAATCAGGCAATGGAAGAGATTGGTCGCTTCTTCCCCGGTACAGACACAAATCTGTTGGCGACCCATTTGCGGCAATGCTTGGATACCGGCCAGGCCGGCCGATCCCTGCTGCGCATGGAGGAGTTGCTTTTTGCCCGGTGCTTTTCAATCATGCAAAACGAAACCAAGAAAATCCGAACCCAACTCTTGTTTGCCGCATTGCTGGGCATCTGTCCCTTGATCATTCTTTATCTGTATCCGTTGGCGATACAAACCCTGTTTGCGTTGCAAAGTGTTTTTGGTTGATCGTGGCTGCGCCATTGTCAATAAATAATCAATTCTCACAAAGAGACATGGAGGTAAAAGCATGAGAAACTATGAAAAAAAACATCGTCGGTTCAAAAACCCACAGGCAGGATGGCAGCTGCGTCGAAAGGGCGGATTCGGCCTCAATGAAGTCATCGGAATTGCCGCCGGCATCATTATCGCCGCGGTTGTGGTCATTCCCGGCTTACAGCGTTTTGCCGGCAATATCCTGGAAAATCTAACCAGTTGGTGGAACAATATGGCCGCCAGTATCTTTTCCACCCGTTAAGGCGGACCTGCAATGATTGATAAATTACTGATTTCCGTCATGGCCGGAGCGTTAACGGTTATTCTTTTTATGCAGCTTATGCTGTGCGCGTTGCCCTTTTTTTGCCGAATGGAGTTTGACGCGATCTGTCACCAGTACGCTTTACGCATGGATCGGGCCGGTGGAATGGACAACAAACTCCGTCTGGCAATGATCGAAGAGCTGCAAAGGCAAGGATTTTTGATTGAACGTATCGAGGCGAGCACGTCAGCGCCGTACGGCGGTGATTTGAATCTCATGGTCAAAGCCGACTTTCCGTTTTATCGAATCGGGTCGCAACTCACGTTGGAGGAGGTGAGCATATCGGTTACCTACCAAACAAACATGATTTGTCGCCTGCTGAAAGTCGTCGCCGCGGCTCGGTGGCCGCTCTGGTTGTCATTGTGTTTTGTACGGCTCTGATCTTGTTGCCTCTCGGCGTTTCCGGTGTCGGCTTTCTTTCGGATCTGGTTCTGCTTCAGCGATCCAAACAGCACGTAAAAACCAGCATATACGCTGCGGGCGTGTGCCTGTCCGCTGATCTTCTTTCTGTCGGAAAACTGGAACTGGACATCCCGTTGGCAACCAGCAAGATCCGAAAAGAGTTCCTTGACCGACTGCCGGCCATGCTCGCCGGCCGACTGACTTTAATTGCTGTTGAAATCGTTTTTCGTCCGGTTGTTTACGATCCATCACATTGGCAAGGTGAGAACCAGCCCAAGCGATTGCCGATAATCCGGATCCGAGCCGCCTTTTGGGATCGCTTTGGTCAACGAATCTTGCTGGAAGATTCCCTTGAATATCTCATTGATTAGTCGTGGGCTTGATTTGAAGAAAAAATACCGCAAAAGAGGTTGAATCATGCGTAGAAAGAAACAGATATTCTTGTCCTTGGGTATCGCGATTGTTTTGCTTGCCGTGACTTGGTGGGTTGATTTGTGGCGGAATACGGAAGCGACAATTCAGGTCTTGGCGGCACGATGCGACATCCCGGCGGGTAGTCGCATCGAAGCCGACCACTTGGCCTTGATCAGCATTCCTGCTTCCTTAAACCGAGCCGGTTACCTGGAAAACCAAGAACTGGCCATTGGGCGGTGGACAACGGGTTTTCTGGCGGAAGGGGAATTTATTACCACCAATCGCCTGCACGATCGAGCCAGAGGACTGAGCTATCCTGATGCCGCCCTTGGACGAAGACTGATTACACTGAAACTGGAGCCGGCCGCAGCCAACGGATTCTGGCTGGCCGCCGGAAATCACATCGACTTGTTTCTCATTCCTCACAGCCAGGATCGGGAAAGTGAGATGCTGATTTTGGAACAAATCCGGATTATGGCGGTTCTTGATGAAAACACCGGTCATCGCCTGACCGACACGCATCTTGCCACGACCACCGGACGTCTGATCTGCTTGGACCTGAACGTTGAACAGGCCGGCTTGATCCTTGGTCGCTTGGGCAGTCATGATATCAGGATGGCGGTTGTCAACGAAAATCCGACAGGTTAAGAGCTTTTACAAGCACGTGCCAATCTGCTATCATGGGTGCAGGTGATGAATATGTTTGAGGACCTGCTGCCAGCAGTTGAAAAAGGAATTATTGATGCGACCGGATCCATTCCGGTCGTCTTTAAAGGCATTGAAAGAAACCTGCAAAAAGGACTTGTTTCCGAAGCTCCCAGTCGGCATGATTACCACGAATTAACTTATATTCGCAGCGGCAAGGCTGAATTTGAAGTGGAAGGCAAGCGAGTTTTGCTGGAAAAAGGAGCCACCATTGTCATTCGGCCCAATACATCCCATCTGGTCCGAGTGCCTGAAGGTCAAGCTGACGTAATCGGATTGTATTTCGGTTTTACCCGTCAAATAACAGGAAGCCAGTCGGGATCCCAGCCTCAGCGAACCACCGATATTGCTCCGCAAACTCTGGAGTATTTTATTAATTTTGCCTATGGCCGGGATCTGCCCGAAGGCGAAATAGGCAAGGATCCGTTTATTCTGATTCGCGGCAAGAACCGGCAGGATATCGCCACCTTGATTGAGCGTATTATCCGCGAAAGCCGGCAAGATGCCTACGGTCGGGAGCTGATGATGCAGCTGATGACCATGGAGATTTTGGTTGCCGTGGCCCGGGGCATCCGGGAGGAATGGGAAGAGAGTCTTCGGGTAAGGACCGGCAAAGCGCGGGAACTGGTTCGTATAGCCCGGGATTTTATTGTTGAGAACCATGATCGGGATATTACTGTGGCTGATGCCGCGGGTTATGTTTTTCTCAGTCAGGGTTATTTTACCCGGGCATTCCGCGATGAAACCGGCATGAGCCCGATGAGCTTTTTGATGCAGGTGCGTGTTGCCCATGCCTGCAAACTATTGGAGCAGCGCGACATTAAAGTCAGTGGCGTGGCCCTTCAGGTTGGTTTTTCCAGTCCACAGCGCTTTAATGCGGCTTTTCGCAAACATATGGGAAAAACACCAATGGAGTACCGAAAGCAAATCTTGGAAATGAAAGAAGGGAAGTAAGTGGAGGAAAATTCAACCATGAATGATGCAGACCTGTCCGTGTTGATCGACTACCCGCGCATTGAGCGTGCAATTCGTGAGATTCTTGAGGCCATCGGCGAGGATCCGGATCGAGAAGGATTGGTCGATACGCCTGCTCGTGTGGCGCGGATGTACGGAGAGATTTTCGCCGGGCTCCATTTGGATATTCGGAACTCAATTCGCGTATTCCGCGAGTTGGGGAACGATGAAATGATTCTGGTCGGTAACATTCCTCTTTATTCCATGTGCGAACATCATTTGTTGCCTTTTATCGGCAAAGCCCATGTTGTGTATATCCCACAGGGCGGTCGTATTATCGGCCTGAGTAAAATTGCTCGTATCGTGGATGTTCTATCCAAAAAGCCGCAATTGCAGGAACGTCTGACATCCCAGATTGCCGATACACTTGTCGATGCCGTCCAGCCTCAGGGTGTGGCGGTTATTGTTGAGGCCGAGCATTTGTGCATGACCATGCGAGGTGTGCGCAAACCGGGCTCCCTGACGGTTACGTCGGCTTTGCGCGGGATTTGTAAAAAGGATGCCCGTACCCGGGCCGAAGCCTTGGCCTTGATTAATCGGTGATGATGCGGTTCGGGACAATATGATGGAGCAAACGGAAATGGCCGGTCGACCAACAACGCCCCGAGGAACTCCCCGTCTTTTTCGAGCCGGCGGTTTTGAATTCCCCTTGGGTCGGCGCACGTATGTCATGGGGATTCTCAATGTAACACCGGATTCGTTTTCCGACGGCGGTTGCTATCTTACTCCGGAACAAGCCGTTGATCACGCTCGGCAAATGTTGGCCGATGGTGCCGATATCATTGATGTTGGCGGTGAATCGACGCGCCCGGGATACGAACCGGTCAGTGCGGAGATCGAGATGAGCCGTGTCCTGCCGGTTATTCGGAAAATTCATCAAGAATTAGGCTGCCCGATTTCCATTGACACCTACAAATCCGATGTCGCCGAAGCCGCGGTCTTGGCGGGCGCCTGCATCATCAATGATATCAATGGCCTGCAGGTCGATTCAGCCATGGCTGATGTCGCTGCCCGTTATCGGTCCGGAGTTATTCTTATGCACAATGCGCGAATCTATCGAAACTCGGATTCGGCGCCTCCGTCCGACGGCGATATCATCGACAACGTCAAAGCTTTTTTGCGGAAAAGCATCCGGCTCGCCGAACGGGCAGGCGTTCAATCGGAAAACATGATGGTGGATCCCGGTGTCGGCTTTGGCGAGACCGCTGCCGAATCCTTGGTCGTGATTGCCCGCTTGGATGAATTGCAGGAATTAGGATTGCCGGTCCTGCTCGGACCGTCGCGCAAACGCTTTATCGGTCATGTCCTTGGACAAACAGCCACAAGCCGACTGATCGGTACCTGCGCCGCAGTTGCGATGGGCGTTTCCCGTGGTGTCGATTTTGTACGCGTTCATGATACTATGGAAATTGCCGAAACCATATTGATGGCCGATGCAATCGAAGAAGCAGGCGGAAATGGAAGGTGGCGGACATAGTGGTCGGACCAAGCCAAGACCGGATTTTTCTTGAGGGCATGGAATTTCATGGATATATCGGTGTCCATGCTTTGGAAAAAATGCATGGACAGCCATTTGTTTTGGACGTTGCCCTTTTCTGCCCTTGTCTTGAGGCTTGTGAAAGCGACCGGCTTGTGGATACAATCGATTATGGCGAGGTTTTTGCTCGAGTTCGTACGCAGGTGGAAACTGCGGAATGCGATTTGATCGAAAAACTGGCCGGCCTGATTGCGGCAGATCTGTTGGCAACATATGAACTGGCTTGTGCCGTCGAGGTAACCGTTCGCAAACCGCAAGCCCCGATAAACGGACAAATTCGGGCGGTTGGCGTGACCATCAGGCGCGAAAGGAGCTGAGGACATGCAGGAAGCAACAGGCAATGAAAAGATCGTTTTGCTGTCACTGGGTTCCAATCTGGGAGATCGGCTGCTCTACCTGAAAGGAGCTTTGCAGGAATTGCAGCGACATGAATCCATCCGGCTGCAACTGGTGTCATCGGTATATGAGACCGACCCGGTAGGGTGGGCGGACCAACCCGTCTTTCTTAATATTGTCGTTCAGATCGCGACATCTTTGAATCCGCTCGATTTACTTGCGGTTTGCCAAGATGTTGAAAATCGCTTTCAACGCGATCGAACCCAGCATTGGGGGCCGAGAACGTTGGACATTGACCTGATTGAATACGAAGGGGTGGTCATGGATACTCCCGAACTGACCCTGCCTCATCCACATATGTCGGAAAGGGAGTTTGTGCAAATTCCGCTGCAGGAGATCAGAGGTGGCGGGGTCGGCTGCAGCGCCAGCGTTCGCCCATTCATTTCAAACTGGTATCCTTTGTAAAGCTTGTATTCAAGAGAAAAGCCGGATAGAATAGATTTGTTCATCCACTTGAGTTCGGATGAGTCGTCAAAGATCAGGAGGGAAAAATGAGTAGTAGTGGCAATACCCCCAATACCGGAGGTTCAAAGAGCAATCCAAGCCACCGCCGGCGCAGTACGAGAAATTTTGGACCGTCCGCAGCGGCCGATGGCAAAGCATCCGCGTCCGGACAGACCAAGAGCGACCGTTCCCAAGCATCCGTGGATAAAGATCGCCGCATTGACCAATCGGCCGGATCCGATCAGCGCTCTCGCAAAAGCACCTCCAACCAACGACAGGGGAATTCGCCCGGCGGCAAAAAGAATCCGCAGTCGGTCACCGCAAGGTCGGGACAGCAACCCCGCCGACCCAATCAGCCGCAACGGCGTCCGCAGCAAAGCAAGTCCCAGCAGACTCAGGGCGGACGTTCTCCGGCGGAACCAAGAGCCAAAACCGCCCCCCACCAGCAAACAGAGGCCGCGGCGCAACGTCCGGCGGCGCAGAAAGTTCAGAATCGTTCGCGGGGACAGGCGCAAAAACAACGTGTGAACCGTTGGGAAAAACAAATCAAGGCTGAAGAGACTTTCGAAGACATTAAACGAGAAAATGATCGCATCGAAAAGGAAATCTGGTTGGAGATTGCCGGCATCCATACGATCAAACTTGATTTGTAAATGCAACAGCCGGATGATCCGTCAAAGACATTGATCAAAACCATGCCGCTGGTCGGGTCCTTAAAGCAGATTGTCGGCCAGCAGCGTACATCTTGGCATACGCCCGGGCATACCGGAGGAAAGGACTTTCCGGACTGGCTTCGGAATTTGTTTATTTCGGCAGATTTAACCGAACTTCCTGTTACCGATGACATCAACCGGCCTGTCGGAGCCGCGCTGGAGGCGATGAAGATGGCCGCCGGCGCGTTCGGTTCGGGTCTGACCCGATTTATAACCGGCGGCTCAACAACCGGTCTGCATATTCTTTTGGCGATGGCTGTCGGGTACGGTGGCAGACTTTTATTGCCCCGTTGCGTGCATCAGTCCGTGGTTCACATAGCCGCTCTGATGGCCATGGATCTGCGATGGATCGAAGCCGATGCATACAGCCGATTCGGTCTGCTACCGCAGGTGACGCCTCAATCTGTGGCGGCCGCGCTGGAAGCAAATCCCGATGGCCAAGTTGTTCTGGTGACTTCACCGGACTACTACGGAACCTGTGCGGATCTCCCGACCATTGCCGAGGTTGTTCACCAATACGGCGGGGTGTTGCTTGTTGATGAAGCGCACGGAGCTCATTTTGCCTTTGGTCACGACCTTCCGCCATCTGCCATGTGTGCCGGCGCGGATGCCTGTGTGCAGAGCGGACACAAAACGCTACCGGTTCTGACCCCGGGAGCCTACCTGCATATTTCGGCATCCGCCCTGACAACCGGCAGGCTTTCCGCGGATCGTCTGGAACAAATGCTGCCGGTTTTTCAAACCTCCAGCCCCTCATTTCCGGTTGCGGCTTCTCTTGATTATGCCCGGGCCTGGCTGGAGCGCACGGGGGAATTTGCGATAGCCCGGCAATTAGATCATTTGATGGATTTTCGATCAAGGCTGTCCGAGAAATTTATCTGCTCACCCCGATCAATGAAACCTGATCCGGAGTCCTCCCTGCTCCGGGATCCGCTTCGCGTGGTTATTTGCTTAGATGATAATATTCACCGGCCCACCGCTGCCGATCTGCTGATGGGCTTATCTGCGAAGGGCGTCGATATTGAGTTTGCCGATCGTCGTCGAATGGTTCTGATTCCGTCATTACTGCAAAAGGCACAGTCTTGGCGGCAACTTGCCGACACCTTGAATCGGCTGCTTTCTAAAGATGGTGGATTTCGGCCGGCCGGCAACGATCTTATGGACGATATGTGGCGCGCCCTGATAACCGCCGTGCCGGAAGCGGCACTGCACCCCGGTAAGGTTCTGTTTGGCGATTGCCAACAGGTCCGGGTAGATCCGTCGGCCGCCGTCGGTCGGATATCCACCCGTCTTATTGCGCCTTATCCTCCCGGCGTTCCCCTGATCTGGCCGGGAGAGGAATTAGACAAGAGCAGGGTTGATTTTCTGGTTCGTTTAATGGAAAATAATGCCAGTATAAACGGACTGGATCAACAAGGTTTTTGGGTTCTTGCATGATCGGTTTTATCGGGAGTGGATATGTTGTATAATAATAATGAAAAATCGATGGGCTTCCGGTCGCAAAAACTCGCTGGACCGGGTCGTCTGATCACCTTGGAGGGGATCGACGGAACCGGCAAAACGACGCAGATCAGTAGCTTGGCGTCGGCCATACGGAAACAAGACATCAGTGTTCTGGAGCTTCGTGAGCCCGGCGGAACAGCCATCGGCGAAGCCATCCGGCGGATTCTTCTGGACAACCGGAACACAGGTATGTGCAGCGAATCGGAGATGTTGCTGTTTGCGGCTGCGCGAGCGCAGTTGGTTCGCGAGGTTATCCGCCCGGCTTTGGCCGCGGGTACATGGGTTGTCTGCGATCGGTTTTCGGACTCGACGCTTGCATACCAAGGGTACGGCCGGGGCGCCGATTTGGAGATCATCGAGAAAATCAACAACCTGGCGGTGGGCAGCTGCCGGCCGGATCGGACGGTTTTGTTGGATCTGTCGCCTGATGCGGCTCTTGAGCGGCTGGGCAGGCGGCCGGACAAGGCCGACCGATTGGATATTGAGGGCAGGACGTTTATGAAACGGGTTCGAGAGGGCTATCTGGCCATTGCTGCCGGTGAGCCACAACGGTTTATTGTCGTGGATGCCGGACAACCGGCAAGGGCGCTTGCGCAAGAAATTTTCAGTAAAATTTGGGGGGGCTTAGGCATATGAAACTAATTTTTGCAATTGTACAAGACGAAGACAGCCCGCGACTGATGGCCGAGCTTAACAATTCGGGATATCGGGTAACCAAGTTGAACTCGTCCGGCGGGTTTTTGCGTTCGGGTAATACAACGCTGATGATCGTGATTAACGAAGAGCTGATGGAAGAAGTGCTCGGAATTATCCGCAAATTTTCCAGCAGTCGCCAAGCGGCCATCAATACCAGTCTTGCTCCTGTTTCCATGGGCGGATCCTTCGTTCCGTATCCTGTTGAAATCGTGGTTGGCGGAGCCACAATTTTCGTGGTCAACGTCGAGCATTTTGAGAAAATATAGAATGACTTTTTCTTCAATTATTGGTCAAACCAAAGCCAAAGCGCGCCTTGTAACCGCCTTGTTGGGCACTCCGGGGCACGCTTATGCTTTTGCGGGACCGGACGGCATCGGTAAAACCTTCCTCGCTCGGAAATTTGCCCAAGCACTCCTTTGCCGGCAATCGGGTAAAGACGGCGCCTGTGGCCGATGCCCTTCCTGCCGGCATTTTGATCACGGCGTTCATCCCGATTACCGTGAATTGCAGATTGAGCCGAAAGAAAAAAACATCAAGATTGACCGGGTCCGGCAGACCGTTTGCCGAGACGTTGATTTGCGCCCTCAATTTGGTGACCGCAAGGTCTACCTTTTGGCTGCGGACCACCTCAATGAGCAGGGTCAGAACGCATTGCTGAAAACCTTAGAGGAACCGCCGGAATACTGTTTCTTTCTTTTGACGATTGTTGGTCCCGAGCGCTTGCTGCCGACGATCCTTTCACGTGTAAACCTCGTTGCGCTGCAGCGTTACACACCGGATGAAATATTGGCTATCTTGGACAAAAACGGCATTGAAGCAGGCGAGAAAGCGGCCTTTTACAGCCGCTTTTCCGGTGGTTTGGGAGGAGTTGCGCTGGAGCTGGCCAGCACCCAGGCTTTCCATGACCTTCGTCAGGAAACCTTGGCGTTTTTCAAGCACATCGGCCGCCGAACCCGGGCGGAATTGCTGACACAAGACTATCGGTTTTTTGAAAGCAATCGGGAGGCGACCCCCATGATTTTTAATATATTGGGAAGCCTGATCCGCGACCAACTTGTTTTTGCGCTCAGCCGGAACCACAGCCTGATTACCAACCAAGACCAAATTTCGTTGCTGAAAAGTGGATTGGTCGCTAACACAAAGCCGCGGGAAGCCGCTGACCGCCTGACCGCAGCATACGGCGCGCTTCTGGCCGCCCGGCGCGGCCTGACACTTAATGCCAGTTATGAAGGACTGGTGTGTAATCTTTTGTTGAACTTGCGAAAGGAGCTCCATTATGCCTGATGTGATCGGTGTCCGTTTCCGCGGAGGCGGAAAAGCATATCATTTCAGTCCGGGAGACCATGCGGTCCAACGGGGCGAAGCCGTTATTGTCGAGACGTTCCAAGGTGTTGAGCTTGGCATAGTTTCCGAGGACATCATTGATCTTTCCGGGGATGAGCTGGTGGCTCCGCTGAAGGAAATTCTGCGCGTGGCGACCCCGGAAGATCTGGCTCAGTATGAAGCCAATAATCTGAAAGAGATCGAGGCTTTCCAGATTTGCAAAGAAAAAATTGAAAAACGCGGTCTGGAAATGCAACTGGTCAACGTTGAATATACATTCGATGGCCACAAGATTATCTTTTATTTTACGGCGGACGGTCGCGTGGATTTTAGGGAACTGGTTAAAGATCTGGCTTCACAGTTTCGTACTCGAATTGAACTGCGGCAAATTGGTGTTCGGGACGAAGCCCGTATGATTGGCGGTCTTGGCATTTGTGGCCGCGAGCTTTGCTGCAGCTCTTTTTTGCAAGATTTTGTTCCGGTTTCGATCAAAATGGCCAAGGCACAAAATCTTTCCATGAATCCGGCGAAAATTTCCGGCAACTGCGGCCGGCTGATGTGCTGTTTGAAATATGAGCAGGAGGCCTATGTTGATGCCCAATCGCGTCTTCCTCGTCCCGGTCAAGCGGTGATGACCGCTGAAGGTCAGGGAACCGTCGAGGCGGTCAATTTACTTAAGGAGACGCTCACGATCCGGTTGGATCGTGGGGGGGAGTCCGATTTGGTCGTTCTCCCGAGCCAAGATGTGGAAAATATTGATGGTAAACCGGAGAAAAAGCGGCAGGAGAGCAATTCTGCTACCCACCAGCGGCAGCGCCGTGAAGATCCTGAGCAAACTGACGAACAGGATTGACCCGAGCAAATCGCAGCAAAAAACCGGCTTGCTCTTAACCCGATGAGGTGATAGAATTGTCAAAGAATTGGAGGTGTTTATATGGCCTATGTGATTTCAGATTCGTGTATTTCTTGCGGTGCCTGTGAGGCTGAATGCCCGGTTGGTGCAATATCGGCCGGCGATCTGCAGTACGTCATCGATCCTGATACCTGCCTTGACTGCGGTGCCTGTGAGATTGCTTGTCCGACCGGCGCGATATCAGCCGGCTGAGTCGGTCAATAATCGTACAAGAGAGGGAAGGCAGTGGCTTTCCCTTTTTCTTTTTACAGAAAAGGGCAAGATGTGTATTTCTGTAAAAACATACGGGGGTTTAGAATATGAGCCAAAATCAAAACAGCGGCTCTTGGTCACGAAACGGTCAAGCGTTTGAATTTACGGTGCAGCCGGGAACGCTTTATCTGGTCGGAACTCCGATCGGCAATCTGGGAGATTTTTCGCCACGGGCGGCGGCGGTATTAGCCAATGTTGACTTGATCGCCGCTGAAGACACCCGCCATACGCTGCGTTTGTTGAATCATTTTGGTATCCGTAAGCACATGGAAAGCTACCACGAGCATAATTGGGCGGCAAAGACGCCGGTCCTGATTGATTTGCTGCAGAAAGGAAGCAGTCTGGCTTTGGTTTCAGATGCCGGCATGCCCTGCATATCGGATCCCGGATATGAGCTGGTTGGCCGGTGCGTTGAGCTGCAAATACCGGTCACGGTTGTCCCGGGTCCCAGTGCGGCCTTGACAGGGCTGGCGGCCTCCGGCCTTTCAACGGAGCGCTTTATGTTTGAAGGGTTTATTCCGGCCACGGGTAGGTTGCGCAAGGAAAGAATTGCTGAGATTGCAGCGCAAAAATACACCAGCGTGATCTATGAAGCGCCTCATAGACTGTTGAGGACGTTGGAGGACTTCGCCGCCGCCGGTCTTTCCGCGCGTCGGATGACCGTGGCGCGTGAGTTGACCAAGTGGCATGAGGAATTCTTAAGATTGACGGTCGGTGATCTCATTCATTGGTACCGTGAGAAGACGCCAAGAGGTGAGTATGTCCTTGTTCTGGAGGGACTGGTCGCATTTCAGCAGCGGTTTGAGGGAGATGGCCCGGTGGAGTCGACATCCGGCCAAGAACCATCGGCAGAAAATTTGGTCACGGTCCTGCTTGAACTGGCTCGAGCGGCCAACCTGACGATAAAAGATGCGGTTCGTATTTGTGTCGAGCAAACGGGTATGAGCCGAAATGATGTCTATCAACAGGCCTTGGAACTCTGGCGCGATATGTGACAGAAAAAAACTTTCATTGTATAATGGTTTGACTCTTTATTCAGTTTTCATCCAGGAGGATGTTCCTTTATGAAGCCAACTTACTACATCACAACTCCGATTTACTATCCCAGCGGCAAGCTGCATATCGGTCATTCTTATACCACTGTTGCGGCGGATGTCATGGCTCGCTACAAGCGTCTTGCCGGCTATGACGTTATGTTCCTGACCGGAACGGACGAACATGGGCAGAAAATACAACGCGTGGCTGAGTCTTGCGGCGTGACGCCGCAAGTGTATGTAGATGAAATCGTATTCGGAATCAAAGATCTCTGGAAACTGTTGAATATCTCTTATGACCGTTTTATCCGAACCACGGACGAGGACCATTACCGGGCCATTCAGCATATTTTTCAGACTTTGTACGACCAAGGTGATATCTATAAGAGCCAATACGAGGGCTGGTACTGTACACCCTGTGAATCGTTCTGGACCGAAACTCAGCTGGACAACGGAAAATGTCCGGACTGTGGACGAGAGGTCGAGCTGACCTGCGAGGAAAGCTATTTTTTCCGTCTGTCAAAATATACCCAAGCGTTGATCGATCTCTTTGAGAACAATCCTGACTTTGTACAACCGGTCAGCCGGGCCAACGAAATGCTGCAAAACTTTTTGCGTCCCGGCTTGGAAGATCTTTGCGTCTCGCGCACGACCTTTGACTGGGGAGTCAAGGTTCCATTTGATTCCGAGCATGTTGTTTACGTCTGGATCGATGCGCTTTCCAACTATATTACGGCCTTGGGATACCCCGACCAAAAGAATGATTTTCATCGTTTTTGGCCGGCGGACGTCCATCTGGTCGGCAAAGAAATCGTCCGCTTTCATACCATTATCTGGCCGGCCATGTTGATGGCGCTGGGTCTGCCGGTGCCCAAGCAGATCTATGGACATGGATGGCTGCTCTTCAAAGACGGTAAAATGTCCAAGTCCAAAGGCAATGTTATTGATCCGGTTTTTCTTTGCCAAAAATACAGTGTGGATGCCATTCGCTATTTTTTGCTACGTGAAGTTCCGTTCGGATCTGACGGAATTTTCTCCAACGAAGCGCTGATCAATCGCATTAACGCCGATCTGGCAAACGATCTGGGCAACTTGGTCAGTCGCACCGTGGCGATGATCGAAAAATATTTTCCCGAGGGGCTGCCGGCGGATTCGACTCCCGCTTTCCCCGATGAAGAATTAATTGTTGCGTGCAAGGAGTTGCCCGGCCGAGTGGAAGGGTGGCTGGAAAAACTTCAGTTCAGTCAGGCGTTGGCCGAGATCTGGAAAGTTGTCGGTCGTAGCAACAAATATATCGACGACACGACGCCTTGGATTTTGGCCCGTTCACCGGAACAAACCTCCCGGCTGGGTACGGTTCTGTTTAATTTGGCTGAATCCATCAGGATCATCGGGATTCTTCTCGAGCCGTTCATGCCCTCAACGCCGGCCAAAATCCACGCCATGCTCGGTGTGGACGATCCGGCGCTTCGTACTTGGCGGTCGGCGACGACCTTTGGTCTTTATCGGACCTCCGGCGGTGTGGTCAAGGACGCCCCGCTTTTCCCGCGCATTGATATCGCCAAGGAAATTGCGGAACTGGATGCCATCTTGGCTGCCCAGCAGCAGGCCGCCGCTACCTCCGCCGCGCCTGTCGAAGCGGATCCGGAGCCCCCGGCGCAAGCCGAAACCGAAGGTGTGGCCTTGATTGAGTTTGCCGATTTTCTCAAAATAAATCTTCAGGTCGGGACGGTGATCTCTTGCGAAAAAGTAAAGGGATCGGACAAGCTTCTTTGCTCGCAAATCGACATGGGTGGCGAAATTCGTCAGATTGTGTCCGGCATTGCCCAGTCTTATCAGCCGGAGGAGCTGCCGGGCCGTCAGGTTATTGTCGTCAGCAATCTTCATCCCCGTAAAATCCGAGGGGTGGAGTCCAATGGCATGCTTTTGTGCGCTACGACAAAAGAAGGCTATCGGCTGTTGACGGTTGATGACCCGGTGCCGGCCGGATCCGAGGTGGGCTAAATATGCAATGGTTTGATTCCCATGCCCATCTCCAAGACAGAGCATTTGCTTCGGATCTTGATGCTGTTTTGGCAAGAGCGCTTGCCGCCGGTGTCACACGAATCATCCTGCCGGCTTCGGATCACATTGATTCGCAAAGGGCTCTGTCTTTGGCCGGGCGGTACAGAGGGCAGGAAAACGGTTCCGGTGGCGCAATTCGTTTGTGGACATCCATTGGCTGCCATCCTCATGAAGCGTCAAAATACGGCCCGGATGGAACAGAACGCCTGCGCCGGATGATTACGCCCGAAAGCCGGCCGTTGATCGTTGCGATCGGCGAAACGGGTTTAGACTATCACTACGATCATTCGCCCCGCCACGTCCAACGAGAGGTTTTTCGCCAACAACTTGATCTGGCATATGCGTTGGACCTGCCTCTGATTATTCATGAGCGTGAGGCCACAGCCGACTGTCTCAAGATTTTGCGTCAACAGGCCGATGCCGGCCGCCTTCACGAATCGCCCGGTGTTTTTCATTGCTTTTCCGGCAGTCCGGAGACGGCGGCCGTCGTGCGGAAAATGGGTTTTTTCATCGGTATTGATGGGCCGGTCACCTACAAAAATGCCCGAAAAACCTTAGATGTGGTTCGGCAATGCTCGACCGATCGGCTACTTTTGGAAACCGACAGCCCTTATTTGACACCGGTGCCCAAGCGTGGTCAGCGGAATGAACCGGCTAATCTACCGCTGATCGGGCAAAAAGTGGCCGAACTTTGGGGCATGACCCAAACTGAGGTTGCCCGGTTGACCTTTGACAATGCTTGCCGTGCGTTCCGGCTGGCGGATATTGATTAGCAAAAACAAGGGCGGTTTGAGGCGCGGTGGCAACAAAAATTTGAGGCGCGGTCACATTGAGGCGCGGTTGAGGCGCGTTGAGGCGCGGTCGCGACAAAAATTGTTGACAAGCTTATTTTGATGGATTATACTTTCATTTGCGCTCGTGCCATGAGCGACACGGGAGCTTAGCTCAGCTGGGAGAGCATCTGCCTTACAAGCAGGGGGTCACAGGTTCGAGTCCTGTAGCTCCCACCAATATTCAGGTATACGGCGCAGTAGTTCAGCCGGTTAGAATGCCAGCCTGTCACGCTGGAGGTCGAGGGTTCGAGTCCCTTCTGCGTCGCCAACAAGCCCAGATAGCTCAGTCGGTAGAGCAGTGGACTGAAAATCCACGTGTCGCTGGTTCGATTCCTGCTCTGGGCACCAAATGAAGCCTGCATGGCGTGTGGGCTTTTTTTGTGCCATTGGTGTAATTTGTTGTAGATTTCGCAATCAGGGAGGATCTCTTATGCCAAATCAAGCATATATGGAAACTCGCGACCAGATAGCCAAGCGCCTGATGACCGATGGGGAAATTGGCTTGACCACCTCTGAAGCGCGAGCCCGTTTGGAACAGTATGGCTTTAATTCCTTACAAGAAAAGAAAAAGCAAACGATCTGGAGCAAATTGTTAAATCAGTTTAAAGATGCCATGGTGCTGATTTTGATTGCCGCTGCGCTGATATCCGGTTTTCTGGCCGAATGGATCGATGCGGCTGTTATTCTCGCCATTGTCGTGATCAATGCTGTCTTGGGACTGATTCAGGAGGGCCGTGCCGAGAAGGCGATAGAAGCGCTGAAAAAAATGACCTCCCCCCAAGCTCGTGTCATTCGGGACGGTGAGCTGCAGATTATCGAAGCGGCTCAATTGGTTCCGGGGGATCTGATTGTTCTTGAAGCCGGCGATATTGTTCCGGCGGATATTCGTCTGTTTGAATCATCTGCAATGACCGCGGACGAAGCGTCCCTGACCGGTGAGTCGGTTCCCGTACGAAAAGATGCCGCCGAAACCTATGTCGATACCATGCAACTCGGTGACCGCCACAACATGGTTTTTATGAGCACGCCGATCACCAGCGGCCGCGGTCGTGGCGTGGTCATTGCGACCGGCAGTCAGACAATCATCGGTGGCATTGCCGACAGGCTCCAAGAAATCAAGGAAGAAGAAACGCCGCTGCAGCGCAATCTGAACCAGCTTGGCAAATGGCTGGGGATCGTCTGTATTGCCGTGTGCGCCATCGTTTTTTTGCAAGGCATTTTGATGGGCGGCGAGTTTTTGACCATGTTTATGACCGCTGTCAGCTTGGCTGTAGCGGCCATTCCGGAAGGTCTGCCGGCTGTGGTGACAATTGTTCTGGCGCTGGGCATGAAGCGAATGGCGGATCGGAACGCCATCGTTAAAAAGCTTTTAGCCGTTGAAACATTGGGTTCGGTGGATGTGATTTGTTCAGACAAAACCGGAACGCTGACTCAAAACGAAATGATGGTCACTCGTTTGTACGTTCCTGAGCGGTTGATCGAAGTTGACGGGCAAGGCTACACGCCGGAAGGCAACCTGATTGACAGCTCCGACGGGCAACCGCTTGAGGCTCCTGATCAGGGCGTGATCGGCTTTTTGCTGAAAATCGGCGGCCTATGCAATGATGCCCGCTTGGTCGAGCGAGATGGCGTTTACGCCATTATCGGCGATCCGACAGAAGGCGCCTTGGTTGTCGCGGCCGCAAAAGCCGGTCTCGGGCAAAACGACCTTCAGAAGCAGTATCCTCGTGTAGAGGATCTGCCTTTTGACTCCAAGCGCAAGATGATGTCGACCTGTCACACCAGCTTTGGTGAGGCACCGGTCGTTTCGTTGACCAAGGGTGCGCCGGACATAATATTGAGTCGTTGCAGCCAATGGATGAGCGATGACGGTCCGCAACCAATGACCGAAGAGCTTCGCCAAACAATTTTCGATGTCAATCGACAATTGGCGTCCTCCGCGCTTCGGGTTCTCGCTTTCGCCTGCAAATACCACGATGGGGATGTTGAAAATGCCGAAGAAGATTTGATTTTTGTCGGCCTGATGGGCATGATCGATCCGGCGCGCCCCGAAGCCCGCGATGCGGTTACGCTATGCACTCGGGCCGGTATCCGTGCCGTCATGATAACCGGAGACTATCTGGATACGGCTGTCGCCATCGCCAATGACCTTGGCATGATAAAATCCGGAGACCGGGTCCTGACAGGCGCAGAGCTGGATGCCATGTCTGATGAAGATCTGATTCAAGCCGTTGAGACAACGGCTGTTTATGCCAGAGTTTCCCCGGATCATAAGGTCAGAATTGTCAACGCGTTGCGCCAAAACGGTCACATTGCATCCATGACCGGAGATGGCGTCAACGATGCGCTGGCCTTGAAAAGTGCTGATATCGGCGTGGCCATGGGGATAACCGGCACCGATGTCGCCAAGGGCACCGCCGATATGATCCTGACCGATGATAATTTTGCGACCATTGTTGCGGCTGTCAAAGAAGGACGGATTCTTTACAGTAATATCCGTAAATTTGTCGGCTTTTTGCTTTCCTGTAATGTCGGCGAGATCTTGGTTATCTTTTTGGTCAGCCTGCTTATGGGGCCCGCCATGGTTCCGCTTCTGCCGATCCAGTTGCTCTGGCTGAACCTCGTGACCGACAGCTTTCCGGCGTTGGCCCTTGGTCAGGAAAAAGGGGAACCGGATATCATGGAACAAAAGCCGCGTCATCAGAAGGAGCCGATTTTGAACCGTCTCATGATCCGGACAATCATCATTCAAGCCGTTGCCATTTTCATTTCAACCTTTTCGGCTTTCCGGATCGGGCTTGCCATTTACGGTCACGGTGCCGATGGTGGCCCTTCGGACGGGGCACGCACTTTTGCCTTTGTTACATTGATTCTTGCCGAGCTTTTCCGCTCGTACAGCGCTCGCTCGGAGCGCTTGCCGGTTCTCAAGATCGGTGTATTTACAAACCCGACGCTGAACAAAGCCATTTTGTTGTCTTTGGCCCTGTTGTTGGTAGTGATCTATGTTCCGATCTTGGATCCGATTTTCCATACGATTTCTTTGGGTCTGTTGGATTGGGTGATTATTATCCCGCTGGCATTCGTACCTTTTCTGGCTGCCGAGGGGGACAAATTTTTGCGTTTGGTTCGTGAGAAAAGGCAAAACGCTTGATAAAGCCGGTTTAATATGCTAGAATTTGCACTGCTGTGCAACGTTTTGCCAGAACGTGTTGTGGGGGTGCCTTATGGAAGTTGTTGCCATTATTATATCCATTATCGACATTCTGATTTGTCTCGCCTTAATCGGATTGGTTATTCTTCAGGAAGGCCATTCAAAAGGACTGGGTATAATTGGTGGCGGTGCGGAAACTTTTTTGGGCAAAAGCAAAGGGCGAACCATCGATGCCAAGCTGAAGCGTTTTACGACCGTAGCGGCGATCGCCTTTGCTGTTCTGACGATTGTGCTCTATCTGTTGACCGGCCGTTGACCCGAATGGAACCAGAGCTGCTCATTCACATTAATTGGGGCATCTGCGCGGTGCCCCTTTTCTAATTAACCGACACAAAAAACAGCAGGAGACATCATGAGCAATCAGCTTAATAAAAGTCAGGTAGAATTGGCGTGGCCCTCTGAATTTCCCTATGCGGTGCTTGCCGAAGCAGCGGCTTTGGGTTCGGATCCAACCTCCGATCAGATCGAGGCTGAGATCGCTGCCGGCCGACATGATTTTCGAAATCGCCGGACAATAACCATTGATGATGAAGACGCCAAGGATCTGGACGATGCCGTTGACATTCAAGCATTGCCGGGTGGAGGTTTGCGACTGGGCGTTCATATCGCGGATGTGTCACACTATGTTGGCGACGGCGGCCTCCTGGATCAGGAAGCCCGGCGCAGGGGAACCAGCGTGTACCCAGTCGGCCGTGTTATTCCGATGCTTCCGCCCGGTTTATCCAACGGCATTTGCAGCCTCAATCCCGGATGTGACCGCCTGACACTAAGTGTCATTCTGACCTTTGACGCAAATGGCGTTGTTGAGGACGGCCAGATTGTGGAATCGATCATTCGCAGCAAGGCTCGCACAACCTACACTGTGGTTGAGCAGGTGCTGTCTCAGGGCGACGAGCAGCCCGCCGGACCTTTTCCTGAGTTTAATTCGGATCTTGGTCTTATGCAGCAACTGGCAATTAAACTGAAAGCCCGGCGCCGTCAGCGAGGCGCCATCAATTTTGATTTTCCGGAAACTTATATTGAACTATCGGACGATGGCAAACCCATTGACATACGACCTTATCCGGCCGGTCAAGCCAATGAGTTGATTGAATCTTTTATGATCGCCGCCAATGAATACATTGCCCGCCAATTTTATTTTACCGGTGTTCCTTTTGTTTATCGTGTCCATGAACAACCGGACCGGGAAAAGCTGACTCGATTTCTGAAGATGGCGGCGGTCTTTGGAGTGAAAGCTCGTATTCGCGGTACGGCCACTCCGGGTCAATTGGCCGGTGTTTTGGAACAAGTGCGCCATGAAAACTATGGCCCGGCTTTGGCCGAGTTGTTGCTTCGTTCATTGGCCAAAGCCCGATACGCGCCGAAAAATCTCGGTCATTTTGGTTTGGCATCCGAATACTACTGCCATTTTACCGCTCCTATTCGTCGCTATCCGGATCTGTTTATCCATCGCGTAATCAAAGCTCGGCTCAAGACCGGACACATCAAGAAATCTTGGCGGGAGGCAACGCCTTTGATTGCCGAACAAAGCTCCGAGGCTGAACGGTTGGCCATGCAGATCGAGCGGGATTCCGTTGCCGAAAAAATGGCCGAGTATATGCTCGACAAGCTGGGTGAAATCTACGATGGCGTTATTTCAGGATTTGGACCCGCCGGGATCTATGTCCGGTTGGCCAGCACAATCGAGGGGCTGATTCCTTACCGCTCCCTTGATGATTATTACATTTATGACGAGGAGCAGCTCAGAGCCGCGACTCGAAGCGGTGCTCGTTCTTTTTCCATCGGTGACCAGGTGCGTGTACAAGTCGCTCGAGCCGATGTGGACCAGCGGCAAATTGATTTTGAATTGCTGTCTTCTGTCGACCCGCCCAAAGCAAAAGTTTCCAAGCAAAAGTCCGTACCCGGCAAAGTCAAAACCGGCCGGGAAAAATCCCGGAAAACCGCCGGACGCGGCCGACGCAAACGGCTTAGATGATGTAATCCTGCAATCTGCGGCGCAGATCCTCATCGTCATCGTGATGAATTGCTACCTCAATGGGTTGCGTCAAATCCAAGCTGAAGATTCCCATGATTGATTTGGCATCAACAACATAGCGTCCGGAGCCCAGATCGACGTCGTAGGGAAAATCATTGACGATCCTGACGAATTCTTTTACATCGTTGATGGTTTTAAGCTGGATAGTAAATTTTCTCATTACCTTTTCTCCTCATATGACCTTTCTCCGTATATTGAATTGTGCAGGAATTGCCGATAAAATGTCAACAGGTCGGGATATGAAGTCCGACCGGAAGATTCGAGGTCCAGCCATGTCACGCATTCGCGCGGCCTTCCACACGTTGGGCTGCAAAACCAATCATTATGAAACAGATGCCTTGCGTCAGCAGTTTGCGTCTGCCGGGTTTACCATCGTTTCCTTTGATGAGCATGCCGAAGTTTATCTGATCAACACCTGTACCGTGACCGGTGAAGCCGGGCGAAAGTCCCGTCAGATGCTGCGTCGGGCGAGAAGGGTCAACCCCGGCGCCATCTTGGTCGCGCTGGGCTGTCACAGTGAGTTGGAAAAAGACCTTCCCGATGTTGATGTGATCATCGGAACAGGAGGGAAGCAGGGCGCTCTGGCGCAGGTGTGCGACCTGCTCCTTGTGCGCGGCTGTTGTTTTCCCGGCCCGCACCCGGTCGACCGGGTCGCAGATGCCGACGTTGTTTATGAAGAATACGGATCGGTTTTTCAACAATCAGACACCCGAGCCTATGTTAAAGTTGAAGACGGCTGCAACAATTTTTGCTCATATTGCGTCATTCCCTTGGCGAGGGGACGTGTGCGCAGCCGCGACGCAAAGGCCGCGCTCAACGAGGTCGAAGCCTTGGCCGCCGCCGGTTATCGGGAAATTGTCCTGACCGGGATTCACATTTGCTCATACGGCGCCGACCGGGGTGAACCCTGTTGGACGATCATGGAACTGGCCGGGCAGATGGCGGCTGTGGACGGTATCGAGCGGATCCGCTTGGGCTCGCTGGAGCCTCGGTCGATAACCGATGAATTTGTCGACTTGGCTAGGAAAAATCCTTGTCTTTTACCACATTTTCATCTTTCGTTGCAAAGCGGGAGCGATACAATCCTTAAAAGAATGCACCGTCGTTATACGACCGAGGAATATCGCGACGTTGCGGAGAAACTTCGCGCGGCTTTTCCCGACCCCGGATTGACAACCGATGTCATCGTTGGCTTTCCGGGTGAGACCGAAAAAGAACATCAGGAAAGTTTAGAGTTCTGCCGCGAAATCGGTTTTTCACGGTTGCATGTCTTTCGTTATTCCAAGCGTGAGGGCACGTTGGCGGCGACCTTTTCCGGACAGGTGGATAAAAAAACAATGCTTCTCCGAAGTCAGGAGATGATCGAGTTGTCCGATGCTCTGGCACTGGCATATCATCAGCGCCAAGTCGGCAAACAGCAAAAGGTTTTGCTGGAAAAACCCGGTCCGGACGGACTGTTTACAGGTTATTCTCCCGAATATGTACCGGTTCGAATGGCCAATAATTCGAATTTGCTTGCCGGGCAAATCGTCTCGGTTACCGGCGTCCGCGCGACAAACGACTTTTTGTTCTGTCAATGATGCATTTGGCAACCATTCGTGATATGATGAAAACAAGTCGCCGGCAAAAAGTGGGAGGTGCTTGCTAGAATGACAAATAATCACACGGCTCGATTTGAAATGGGGATCGACAATAGTCGCGAGGCCCGCGAAATCATGGACGAGGTGCTGGCGGCGCTGAAGGAAAAGGGCTATAACCCTGTTAACCAGTTGGTCGGTTATTTTCTGTCAGGTGACCCGACATACATCACCAACCACAAGGGTGCCCGAGCGGTTATTCGCCGTATGGAACGTGATGAACTGCTCGAAAATATTATTCGTGAATATATCAGCGATATTTGAATCAGACCGTTGACATGGAGAAACGCCGATTGGGAGCAACCGGCCTTGAGGTCTCAAGGCTGTGTTTTGGTACGTTGACATTAAGTCCGGCACAGGCTGCCCTCACCGCCCAAGAGGGCGGTGAACTGCTGGCCTATGCGTTCGGCAAAGGTGTTAATTTCTGGGATACGGCTGAAATTTACGAAACCTATCCGCACATTCGGGCGGCTTTGCGCCTGTTGGCAAACAAACCTGTCATCAGCACCAAAACCTATGCCTGGAGCAGTGAATCAGCAAAGTCCAGCTTGGATCAGGCGCGACGTGCGTTGGATCTGGATGTGATCGATATTGTTCTGCTCCACGAGCAGGAAAGTCTGCTGACCATGGACGGACACCGGGAGGCTTTTTCCTATTTGTTGGCACAAAAGGAAAAAGGCGTTGTTCGGGCGGTGGGACTGTCTACACATGCCATTGAACCGGTGCTGGCGCTGGCGGCGGCGGCGGATCCTTCGGCAGATCCCGAAAGTGTCTGGGGGGATATTGACCCGGGGCCCTATCGGGAGGCCGACGTTGTCCATCCGTTGATCAATCGGCGAGGGATTGGTTTGCTGGACGGAACCGCGTCTCAGATGGCTTTGGCTTGTGATCGCGCCCATGTTGCCGGGCTGGGCATTTATGGCATGAAGATGCTGGGCGGGGGGCATCTTCTGTCGGAATTTGATGAAGCGGTTTCCTATGCGCTGGAGCTGCCCTTTGCCGATGCTTTTGCGGTCGGTATGCAATCTCGGGCGGAAATTGATATGAATGTGGCCTTGTTTAACGGTGGGGCGGTCGATCCGGCATGGCTTCAGGCCACCCGTTCGCGGCAAAGGAGATTGGTGATCGGCGATTGGTGTACCGGCTGCGGAGCCTGCGTAGAACGTTGCGGCAAGCGAGCCTTGCGGATTGAAGGAGGCAAGGTAGTGGCGGACAGCAGCCGGTGTATTTTTTGCGGCTACTGTGCAACGGTATGCCGAGATTTTGTTATTAAGGTGATATGAAACATGAAGAGTAATTTGTCCGGTAAGTGGATTGGCATCGATTATGGTGAGGCCCGGATCGGAGTTGCGGCCAGCGATCCGATGGGGATTTTGGCTTGCGGGCTGGAAACCGTTCGCTGGAACGGTCGGGACATGGCCCCGGCTTTGACGCGGATTGCCGAGATTGTTCGCGAAAATCATGCGGTGGGAGTTGTCATCGGCCTGCCTAGGCGCACCGATGGCAAGGAAAGCCAATCCGAGAATGACGCGAGGCACTTTGCCGCCGAGCTGGCTCGAATAACCGGCCTCGAGCCGGTTTTGCTGGATGAACGTTATACCACGTTGCTGGCCACCCGCATCATGCGTGAAACCGGTGTGCGTCAATCCAAGCGCCGGGCGGTTGTCGATCAAATAGCCGCCGAGATAATCCTTCAAGAGTATCTAAATAGTCATCGCAAAGGCTGACATTGATATGGTATAATGGGGAGAAATCCGATTAAGAAGGCGATTGGTTCACCGACCGATTTGTTTCAGGAGGAGCCTACAATGTTTGAAGAAGAAAAAAACATCTGTGATTGCGGCCATGAACATGATGGAGAAGAATTTGACAACTACGATTATGATTGCGACTGCGATGATGATTTCGGCGAATGCGTCATCACGATGACCGACACCGAAACCGGCGAGGACTACTCTTTCATTATCGCCGACGACTTTGCTTTTGGTGGTGAACACTATTGTGTTTTGGTGACCATCGATGAAGATGCCGAACCAGAAATGATTATCACGAAAGTGGTGACCATGGAGGATGGCAGCGAAGGCCTGATGAGTCTCGACGATTCGGAATATGACCGGATCTATGCTGAATACGAACGGATCTGCGAGGAAGAAACGGATGAAGACGAGGACAGTCAAGAAGAGATCTGAGTCTGACAGTCAAATCCGTGATGACCGAGTCGAGCAAGAAGATGTCCTGGCTGTTTTGGTGGACATCGATAACGGGCACGAATACTATATGGCAATGATCGATTCCTTTCGGCTGAAGGGCCGGGAGTATGTTGTTATGTACAACTATGAGCCCGATGACGGCCAGCATGCAGAGCCGGAAATCATTATTCTTCGCTCGGTTCGCCACACCAATGGCGAGCAATATTTCATGTCGATCAAAGATCGTCGTGAATTGGATTCGGCGTTTGGGATTTTCTTCCGGCGATTTGAAGAGGCAGGCAGATTGTAAGGGGTATGCGATGAATTTTGAGGGGTGTACCCTTTTTACGGTCGATGACGGAATCGAATACTCCCGGTTACAGCAGTTCAATAAGTCAGAGATTTCTGACAATTGCCTCAACAGCCGGGTGGCTTGGAACGCCGGATTTTACTACAAGAAAGTCACGTTGGCGGATTGCATGTGCCTGATCAGCAATGGGGGAATCTTCACAACGCCTCATGTAACTTGGCCTGTAGGACCGGTCGATCCGGAACGGTTAAAAGTAATCGTTGATGCAATTTGGCCGGTCTTTGCTCAAAGCAAATGGCCGTTTCGGCTGATGTATATTGACGAGTATTTTTTGCCGATTCTACGGGAGATGCCCGGCTATGAGGCGGTTGTTTCCCACAACCCGGATTATTCCGACTACTTTTATGACGCGAAGAGTCTTCGGACGCTTTCCGGCAAGGCGATGCGCAGCAAGCGCAACCATATTAATCATTTTGTCCGTGAGAATCCGGATTATGAATATCGGAACATCAGCCGGGATGATCGGAAAGAAGCCATGGAACTGGTCAAAAACTGGTGCATCGAAAAGGGTTTTGACTGCCGCAATCTATTGCAAAGCGACTATCGCGCCATTCGTGAATTGTTTGATCGGTTTGACCAATTGGACATCCGCGGAGGTTCGATCCGAACAGGAGGACGCCTTGTGGCTTTTTCACTGGGTTCACTGGTTGATGACGAGATGGCGGTCATCCATTTCGAAAAAGCCGACGCCTCCATCCCGGGCTTATATGCGGCAATCAACAAGATGGTGTTGGAATATGCCTTTCCTCAGGCTCGTTTCGTTAATCGGGAAGAGGACATGGGCATTCCCGGTCTGCGCAAATCAAAAGTTTCCTACAACCCCCTTCGCATGATTCACAAATACGAAGCTTTTTTACAAAAATGTGATTAACCGGAATACGAGGTGACCGATCATAACCAGATATCCATTCCATGATGTGATGAAAATCAATGCCGACACGCACGATCTCCAACAACCGCCCAGACGCTTCAGCTGGCGGACGGTTGTGGTGCCCCTTGCTTTCCTTGCCATTCATTTTGTTTTATCCAATATGGTTGCGTTCGCCTATATGGCGATTTTCGCCGTGATTCAGGCGGTCCGGAACAACATGGATGTGTCGGCTTTTTTTGATGATCCGGCGATGTTGAATCAACTGATGGAATCCCGTATTCTGGTTATCACAACGATATCCGGTGCCGTCATTATCCCCATCTGTCTGGTTTACTTACATCTGGCCAAGCGTCGTGACCGGAGGGCTTATCTGACCGAAAAGATCAAACCGACACAGGTTCTGGCATCCGTGGCCGCCATAATCGGGTCGCTGGGGCTGATTAATCTCTGGATCGGATTGTTGACCGTTCTTCAGGAGCAAATGCCCCTGATTCGTGATTGGATGGATGAATATCTCGACAGCGTAAACGCGGTCTCGACCGAAGACAATTATTTCTGGCTGATTTTTGGCATTTGTCTGGTTACGCCGATTGTGGAGGAACTGATTTTCCGCGGCGTGATTCAGGGTGAACTGCGCAAAGCCATGCCGGAATGGGCGGCCATTATTATTCAGGCCGTTGTTTTTGCTGTTTATCATTTACAACCGATTCAATCCTCATATGTTCTGTTGCCCGGCCTGTTGCTGGGTTTTGCCTATGCTTCGTCACGCTCGATCTGGGTGCCGATCATCATGCACTGTGCCTTTAATTTTTTGGGCGGTGTGCTGCCCGCCTTGCTGGAAGACAACGAAGCGGCCTTGCATGGTCTGGCCATTGTCCAATTCGGCTTTATTCTGGTCGGTGCTATGGCCATTGCATATTTATTGATCAATCGCAGGAAGCCGGCAGCATGTCATCAAATCTTTCAAAACGAGGAGCTTTGAACCATGAATCCCACTGAGAAACACTTGGTTATACCGGTTGGTTATCAGACCAAAATGAACGTTCGTGAAACCGAAATCGCCATTAAGCTGGTCAAAGATCAGGTTGAAGCGCAAATTGCCGATACCCTTAATTTGACTCGTGTTTCGGCGCCGCTTTATGTCCGGCCCGAAACCGGACTAAATGACAATTTAAGCGGAGTCGAACGCCCGGTCAGTTTTGATATCCAATCCATCAACGCTGAGGTTGAGGTCGTGCAATCCTTGGCAAAGTGGAAAAGGATGGCCCTACTGCGCTACGGATTTCAGTTGGGCGAAGGTATTTATGCCGATATGAACGCCATCCGTCGGGATGAAGAGTTGGACAACATCCACTCGGTTTATGTTGATCAATGGGACTGGGAGTTAATTATCAGCCGCGAGCAACGGACAACGGAGATGCTGAAACAGACCGTTTTGGAGATTTACCGCTGTCTTTACCGGGTCGAAAATCATGTGTTGCGTCTATTTAGTTATCTTAGTCGAAAACTGCCGACCTCTTTGTTTTTTATAACCTCACAGGAATTGGAAGATCGGTATCCTCATCTTACGCCCAAACAGCGTGAAGATGAGATCTGCAGGCAGGAAAAGGCCGTGTTTATCCTCCAGATCGGCGATCGGCTTAAGAGCGGCGGGGTTCATGATGGTCGGGCGCCTGATTATGATGACTGGTCGCTCAATGGTGATTTGTTGTTTTGGTATCCCACACTTGACCGGGCTTTGGAAATCTCATCGATGGGCATTCGAGTGGATGAAAAAAGTATGCGAGAGCAATTGATCAAGGCCGACTGTAGCGACCGTATGGATCTGGAATTCCATCGCATGGTTCTGGACGGATCGTTGCCCTATACAATCGGTGGCGGTATCGGTCAATCCCGGCTTTGCATGTTTTATCTGGACAAGGCGCATATAGGGGAGGTGCAGGCATCTGTCTGGCCGGACGAGGTGCACGAGATTTGCCGGCAAAACAACATTGTTCTGCTTTGATCTGTAATGGAGTTGAAGGGTGATGGCCAAGACGAGATCCTACAGGCGGATTAGAAAACGAACCCTTGTTGTTGCCGGATTGACGCTGGCTGCCGCCCTGCTGGTTTCCGGGATCATCGCTGTTCTGGCTGTTTTGCAGGTGGGACCGGAGGAGCTCCTGATATTGAATGTCAGCGAGGGATCCAGCCGCTCTGCAATTCTGGGCAGCGGGATTTCCTTGGAAAGGGCGGAATCGGCGAACGCTCTTAGGGACTCATCGTTCGAACCCTTTGTTTTTCGCCAGACCTTGACGGTATATAGCGGTGATTCCACGACCCTGACCGTTTCATCGGAAGACGCAAGCGGCGGCCTGTACGGGGACAGTTTTTTTAACGGCGCCAAGGCCAGGGTTCTGACCCATGGACCCGATGGCCTTGTGTTAAAAAAAACCGCCAACGTTCTTCGCTACGGCATCAATCGGGTCGGTGTTTTTCAGCCGGTTAAGTTGCCCGACGACAGCCCCTCTGAAACCGCGGTTTTGGCCTTGACCCGAAAAAACGACATATCGTTGGCTGTCGGGCGACAAGGCCTGATCGTGTATAACAGCAGCGGACAGACCCCGGAAATCATCGAATCCGGTGTCGAGGTCGACCTGACAGGGGTCTGCGCCAATGATCAAGGATTTTTGACCTGCAGTGCTGCCGGTGATATCCTTCAATCGAGCAACGGCCGGGACTGGTCCGTGCTCGCAACGTTTCCCGGAATCGTGTTTAACTCAATTGCCTCGGAACCGAACGGCCTTTTTGTCGCGGTAGGAGATCAAGGGGCGCTGATCAGCGGGAAGGATACCCGCGTGTCCAGACTTCCGGCGATAACGGATGCCAATTTGTGCGATGTCGTTTACGGATCGGCCGGCTTTGTTGCGGTGGGTGATTCCGGCGCCATAATCAGTTCACGCCATGGCTTGATCTGGTTGCAGCGTAATTTAGACAATGATGCAAACTGGCGGGTTATCGACCACCGGGATGGCCGTTATATTGCCGCGGGTCAACAGGGTAAAGCGGCTTTCAGTGACGATGGCGAAAGGTTTTTCTGGCTTCGGCCGGATCACGCGCATGACTATCAAGATGTTGTTATGTTGTCCAACAAACAACTGATTTTTCTCAACACCGAGGGGGAGTTTACGGTCTCCAACGACGGCGGCAAGACCTGGCTTGACTCGGCCATTCAAACCGGTATGCAAAGCCGGGTGATTTCTCTGGCCGGCAAGGATAAAATTCTCAGCGCGGACGATCAAGGCCGATTGGGTATTGCTCAGCTGGTTGCCGAAATTACCCTTGACAGCGCTTTGAAGGAAGGTCAGTATCAGGCCGGCGATTTGCTCTTCTTGGAAAAAACAGCTTTGTCGGTACCGGCCGAATATTTGGGGAAAACGAGCAATCAGACCGGATTCGCGGGGCCGTGGGAACATTTTGGAGCCGGAACCATCAGCCGGGTTGCCGACACGTCATCTCCGGGTGGCGGCGAGGCATCCTTGCTCATTGCCGCTGATTCCAACCGACCCAATTCAACCGCCATCGCCTCCCAGATCCTTAAGCTGCCGGATTCGGCTATCGGTCAACGAAACGAAATTTATCGGCTGGAATTGTGGATGAAGCAAAGCGGGATAGCCGACCGTAGTGTTCAGGTCTGGTTGACGGCGCCTTTTCGCCAGGTCGGGACAACGTTTAACAATGTTGGCACGACTTGGGAAAAATATAGTCACACGCTCATTGTGCCCGCCGACATGGTGGGTTCAACCGAAACCCAGCTTCGATTCAACATTGCTGCTGTCGGCGGCAACCTCTGGATTGATCAGGTCAGCCTCTGTCCGATTACGGAAACGCCGGAAATGCTGGCCGATTCGTTGCGCACAAAGGTTTTGGACATTGCGCCGCAATTTATTCGCTTGGGATTCATGCCGATCGGCTCGCCGATTGGGCGAACCGCAAGTTGGGCCTATACTTTGGGCAATGAAACGTCGTATTTGACCGAAAAGGGGTGGCAAAGCCACGCTGCCGGATCCCTGTATGCCGCGTTGCAATTGGTTTTCGACAGCGGCTCTGATCCGTGGTTGGTTGTCGATTCCTATACCAGCCAGACCGAACTGTTAAACCTGATCGAATATCTGGCCGGCCCGATTTCCGAACCTTTCGGAAAACTGCGCATGGAGCAGGGGTCTGTAATTCCTTGGGTTGATCGATTCGGACGAATTCTGATCGAAATAACCGATCGGTCCGGTGTTCTGACCAGCGATCAGTTAAGAGTTGATTTTGTCGATTTAATGATTGATACCATAACTCAATCACCTTATTACCGCCAGGTCAAAGGTCAGTTAATTTTTATTGACGGGATGACGTATCAAGCGGGAATGGTTCTCTCATCGGCGGATTTCCATGCGACAGATCTGGATGGCATGGTCCGAGCCGACCGCGCCATGGGTATTCGAGAGGTTATGATTAATTATTATGATCGAATTCCAAGAAATCCGGAAAAACAGATTGAAAACTGGCCGGAGCTGATGCGCAGCGCTCAATTACAGCCCAATGGCATCTGGCTGCCTGTCCTCGCCGAGCTCAGCACCGTTCTGCTTGCCGATCTTGGAGTGCAAACCACGCTGAGCAATTTGACCTATCCGGCCGCTTCCGGTTTGGAAAATCGGCAACCTTGGCAGGTGGCTGCGCAGATTTCCGCTGCGGCGGCCCGCGGTGTTCCGCTGGAGATCCGCGGTGGCACAACCGAAGTTTTGGCATATGGATTCATGTCCGACCGTCAGCTCAGCCTTGTCCTGATCAACCTCTCCGACAATTCGGCCAATTGCCGCCTGATGACCGACCTGCCCTTTATTGGCGCAAACTTGAGTCGTTATGACAGCAAAGGCCAGCTGGTCAACATGCAGACGCTAAAATCCCTTGGCAGCAAGCATGTCATTCCCCCGGGCGGCGTAATTTGCCTTGTCAAAAATCTGTCGGACAACTGATTTTTCTCCTGCCGATCGTTGCAATTCACAGGCCTTTTCGGGGCCTTTTCGGGTGGGGCATTTGCCTTGACAGGCCCGGATCGATTAGCTATAATGATCAGGCATTCGGGTGGTTAGCTCAGCTGGTTAGAGTACTTGCTTGACATGCAAGGGGTCGATGGTTCGAGTCCATTACTACCCACCAAACCTAGGACGCAGCCGTCGATACATTTTCTTGTGTTGATAGCTGCTTTTTTTTGTTTAAGGGTCCTATAAGCTGCGAAATTTTATTTTTTGGAGATGAGGATTATGAAATACAGCTTATTGGTGTCGATTTTGTACTATCTCTGCGGCTTTTTTTATATGGGTTTCGGTACATATGCAATAGATACCAATGCAAAAAGCCGTATCAACAGGCTGTTTGTACTTGTAACGGGTTCAACGGCGATCTGGGCATTCGCATTTTCTATTTCAATTTCAGCACCTACGGCGGAAGCAAGCATATTTTGGGGATGTCTCTCCGTTTTCGGTTGGGGAGTTTTTTACAGTATTATGCTCCACTTTGTACTTATTCTCACAAAAACCGAAATTCCATTCAATAAGCAAATTATGCTCGCCATAATTTATTTGCCTGCTGCTATCAATATACTTCTATTTGCGCCCTTCGGGTGTCTTGCGGAGAAGCAATACCAAATGGTGGAAACCGATTTCGGTTGGGTAAATGTACTTCCCACCAATATGGGTAATATTTGGTTTATCGCATATTACTCTGGCTTTACGCTTGTGATGCTTATATTACTTTTTCGCTGGTGGAAAAAAATGGAACCTCAGGACCCTCAGAAGCGGCAAGCAACATATTTCTTAATATCCATACTGCTTCCCCTCATCATGGGAGTAACAACAGAAACCATACCTGATATCCTTGGCATCGGCTCTTTCCCCGAATTCACCATTATATTCCTGATGGCTCCCGTGACAATGCTCTCCTCAACATTGAGAAAATCCGGCCTGCTTCTCGAGAGACCTGCGGAAATATCCGTGCCCTTGAAAAGCGACCAACTTGCAGATGCAGATCGGTCGCGTATGTTTCGAACGGTTGCGTCCATATTTACAGCGGGCAGTGTAGTATCATTTTTCATAGGATATTTTGCCATGAAAAGAACGACGAGAGAAGAGATCTTCCTCGCCGCGACGTTATTATTACTTGGAATGTTTATAAGATATATACCGTACATGACGAAAAATCATACCCATCAGAATACCCTGTTCCTGGCAGCAGGCGCATTTAGTTTATTCTATCTTATGATCAGAAATGCCGAAACGGGTGCGGTGACGATATGGTCGATATATATCTTGTTCTTTATGTTTACCGTCATCCTCGACAGTAGAATCCATCTCACGATCTATACCGGTTTGGTGGTGATCATTCAAATTATTTTCTCGATCATTTACCCGGAAGTTGCTGTCACCATCGATATAAATGCATACATGACAAGAATTGCTCTTGTTATACTTACATTTTTTGCCGTGCGACGACTGGCGAACGAATACGCTTTAAAGCTGGAGGCACATAAAAGGTTCATAAAAGAACAACAAGTGCTTGAAAACATTTCTACCAATTTTATTACGATCAGCAGCGAAAATGCTAAAGAAAAGGTTGATGAGATGTTGAGCATGTCCGCTGAGGTTCTTGAATTTGATTATTCATATTTAATTGAATTCAGCGAGGATTATGAGGATGCAAATGTTTTCAGCACATATACGAAAAATTTTGAAAATGATTCACTTCCCTATCACCCGGGAATGAAAGTTAAAACAGCCGACTTACCCCTAGCCGAAATTCTGATTGCCCGGGGTACACCCATGATATGTGAAGACATCATAAATACCCCCCTTGATAAATGTGAGGGAGCAAGAAATTTCTTTATCTCAAGAGGCATAAACTCCTTTTTTGCATTTCCGCTACAAATCGAAGGACGACAAATAGAAGGAATGCTTGTCTTTGAATACTACGACCGGGGCAATGAAAGCTTCAGCGAAAACAGACTGCACTTTTTAAACATGGTCATGAATATGTTGGGGGATTCAAGAAAGAAGACCTTGTACGAAGAAATGATATATGATGTTGCTTATTTTGACAGAACCACAAAATTAGCGAATAGGAACATGCTTATAAAGACGCTTGAGCAAAATATAAACGACAGAAAAGAATCAGGGAGAATAGGAATTTTAAATGTTGAACTCACGAACATGAGAATGATTAAGGATACTTTCGGTCCTAATGCAGTCGAGCAAGTAATGTTGAAATTGGCGACAATGCTCAAAAATCTGTTGGAGGAATTTTCTTATATCTCAAGGACAAATGATGGAGAGTTTGTCGTTGTTTTACCCAATGTGGAAAGTACCGAACAGATAGAAGGCTGCGCAAACAGATTGTTTGCGGCTTTTTCCCGTCCCATATCGACCGATATGGGAATAGAAGCATTATTTGTTGTGCCACGCATAGGCATATCCGTGTATCCGGATAATGGAAGAGACGCGACGACTGTTTTGATGAACGCTGATTTAGCAGGATATGAAGCGATGAACAACAACGAAGACATTGTTTTCTATGCGGAACGACTGGGAAGCCATATTGCGGAAAACACCCTCTTCACGAACAGACTTTTCCGATCGTTGCAGAAGGACGAGTTTTTCTTAGAGTTTCAACCGCAGATCAGCTGTAATACGGGAAAAACTGTCGGGGTTGAAGCTTTGCTCAGATGGACCGTTGACGGCAGCAGAAGGGTGCCTCCTGATCGATTCATCCCCATCCTTGAGCAGACCGGATTAATTTACGATGTGGGACTCTGGGTTCTGCAGCAAGCGCTTCAGGAACATAACCGGCTCATCGCAAAGGGGTTTCCGCCTCTCCGTTTTTCTATAAACCTATCGGTTGTGCAATTTGAGGAAGAAGATTTTACTTCTGATTTTGCCAAAATTATAGAAGAAAGTCAGGTGGATCCGAAATATATTGAACTGGAGATCACAGAGAGTTTGATATCTAAAGACCCTGAGGATGTAATTGAAAAAATATATCAATTGAAAGAGCTGGGAGTAAATATTGCCATCGATGATTTCGGCAGCGGTTATTCATCATTAAACCGATTGAAACTGGTACCTTTTGACAGATTGAAAATAGATAAAGTAATCATAGATTACATCGATTCAGAAGGAAAGGGGACTCCTCTGACGGGAAATATTATTTCATTAGCTCGGATTTTCGGAGCAAGCGTTACGGCCGAAGGTGTGGAAACAAAAGGCCAAGCGGATTTGCTGAAGAGCATAGCCTGCGATGAAATACAGGGATACTATTTTTCGAGGCCTCTGTCGCCGGAAGCGCTTGAAGAATTTCTTAAAAAGGAATGATATAGGCATCTTACAGATGTGGGCGGATTTTTTATTTCATGATGTGGCATATATCCTGATTCGAGATGATAAGAGAGGCAGGAAAGCTTTCCGGTATCTCAATCTGAAGCAATTGGTTTTTTGACAAGGGGTTACGACAACATCTTCTTGTCCTGATCAAGAAAAAGCTTTCTGCTGGATGTGATTTCTTTTATCATATCCGAGAAAACACTATTGTAGTCATATACGGAAATGCTTCCGGTGCCTATATCATAGTAGTAAGCCTGCAGGTTTAGTTCCTCCGTTGCGAACTTTTGGCGCACAAAATCGTAGGTCATAAGATTATCCAGTTGTTGAACGGCATTTAACTTTTCAAGCATGATCATCTTATTGTCCTCGCTCATGTCCGGATATTTGTAATCGATATAATTCGATATCGAGATGCTTTGAGAAATCCATTCCCCCGTATAGGGAAGGTTTTCCTTGTATTCTTCCAGTTTTCTAATCGCGGCGCAGCCACCGCAATTGGAGTGGCCGCAAACAATGATGTTTTTAACTTTAAGGATTTTAACAGCATATTCAATGGCCGAAACAACCGAAGGGTGGGTACCCGGTTCTTCTTCTCTCGGTACGATATTCGCAATGTTTCTGATTTGAAAAATTTCCCCTGCTGTGGCTTGGAAGATGTTTTCTGCATCTACTCTGGAATCCGAGCACCCGATAAAGAGCGTATGCGGTTTTTGCTCTTTCTTCAGCTGCATATAAAAATCTTTGTTAAATTCATATTCCAGTTCTTTGAATTTTTCGATTCTTTTCTTTAGATCCACATTGGCCTCCCCGCCGAAAGATTGCCGGCAACACTTTGTTTTATCGGATAAAATATCAACGGCTCTTCTTTGGCTATACTACACCAAACCGGAATGCATGAAAAGAGCACGAGTCGGACACATTGACCATCGGTAGGGACAATGATTGTTTATTCTGTTTCCCTTGGTATAATGAAATGGTCATTGTATCCACGGATAGGGTAGGTGAAATGGATGAATATTGATCCAAATGCAAGGTTTGAACAGGATCGTCAGCTGACGGCCGATCCGACCGTTCCCGCCGAAGAACGTCGAAAAGCCGAGCTCAGACAGGCGTTCTGGCAGAGCCGTTATCGGCCGGTGCGCCATTCAGAGGTGCCTGCGGATCTGTTTTTGGGCGTCTGGACCAATCTTCTCTTAAATGTGACCGGCAGCAACTGGCGACTGCCGCTCAAAAAGATCCGGCGCGATCTGGATGTTTTTTTTAACCGCCCCGTATTGCTTGATGCCATGCGTGACGCCGGCGATCAGGCCGCGGAATATTTACAAGACGAGCTTGACGATTCCGCCAAGCTTTATTTTATGACATGCAAACAAGACAATCGTTATTCCGCCTTGCTTTTCGGCCTGATCAAACTTAAGCCGGAACAAATTGCTGCCAAATCCGCTGCCGAGACCATTGAGGGATTTGTTCGACCGCTGTTGCACCTTACTGATTGTGCCTGGTGTGCGCCGATGATCACGGCTGTTTGTCAAGCTTATCGCACCGTTTTCCCGGAGTACGCAGCATCTTTCAATGAGCGGATTGGGCAACTTGACTTGGCGTTTGAGGGCCGTTTGCGGGGTCTTGGCAATCAGATTTTGGAGTAACCGTAGCTGTTGACCAGCGCGTCAATTTTGTGTTTGGCTTTGCAACTGGGGCATTCAACCGGCTGATATGTTGAATAGTCCGCAACATAATCCCTAGGGAAAATACTGTTGATCGACATCCCCCGTATCCTGTCGATGGCACTGAACAAAGCATGGATGCCGATGGTCCGTCCCCTGTAATAGTCGATGCATTCAATGGCCTGTGTGATTGTGATGCCGGTTGTTGCCTGAGCGACCAGCAGGAGAATGTTTTTGTGATTAATCATTTTCTGGTAATTGTCTCGGAACATCAGCTGGCCGCTTGTGTTGATTTCCGGTGTCAGAACAACGATGGCGCCATGACGATTGATTCCACGCAGTTCTTTTGCGCTGATGGTTTCTGCCAGAAAGGCCGCGACAACTTCGGTTCCATCCAAACAAACGATGGTGTCAACCGGTATAGTTCCGGTTTCGGTTGCCGCCAGTTCTTCCGCCGCCAGTTTGGCCATGACATGATTGCTCTTGATGGATGTCAGATCAACATAATAGTTGATGTGGGAATTGCGCGTCGCAAAATGGCCGGGTGTAATGGTCATGTTGACCAGCGGTTGCCGTTGGGATTGAATGACTCTCGATCGTGTTTCCATCGTTGATCCCTCCTTGCTCTCATTATAAGTCGCCTTATTCCGGATTGAAAGAGGCGGGCTGGACAAGGAGCAGCCACTCGAAGTATCATCAATGGGTAAAATTATGCTTTATCGGAGGTCACCATGAGTCCATTTGAAATCGGAATGCTGGTCTGTTTCGGCATCTCGTGGCCAATTTCTGTATTTAAATCCTGGAAAACAAAAAGCACGGCCGGGAAGAGCATTTTGTTTATGACCGCCATCCTCATCGGCTACATTTCAGGTATTCTGCATAAGATTTTTTTCTCGCCTGATTTTGTCATCCTTATTTATATTTTTAACTTGATTATGGTCAGTTTGGACGTAGCGCTTTATTGGGTTCATTATCGCCGGGAGCGTATGGCTTTCAAGGACGGGATTGCCGAGCAGACACCGAATGTACCTCAAAAAGAAACCAAATTGTAACATCTTTTCCCATTGACTACACCTTGTCTATTGATTACAATATGTTGTACCCGACCGGATCAACAAACACAACATATTGGGTGTCAACCATGGTTTTTGGTCGGCGTTTCGGCGATGGGAGGGCGTAAAATGATTAACCGGATTCGCAAACGTGATGGCAGAATCGTCACTTTCAAGCAGGAAAAAATAACTTGGGCGATTTTCAAAGCAGCCACTGCTGTCGGCGGCGACAATTGGGAGTTGGCGGAGGCTTTGACCGGCCAGATTATCGAAATGGCGCAGACCCGTTTCCCGGACGGACTGGCCGAGGTCGAGGCCATTCAAGATATCGTCGAAAAAGTCCTGATTGAAAATGGGCATGCCAAAACCGCCAAGGCATTTATCCTTTATCGCGAGAAACGTCGTTCCGCCCGTGAGGCCAACGCCTTGATCGGCGCAACCATCAATATGTTCTCCGATTATCTCGGAGATAAAGATTGGCAAATCCAAGAGAATGCCAATACACAACGTTCGATCAACGGTATGAATAATTATGTCCGCGAGGCCTTCACCAAACAATACTGGTTGCATGAGGTCTATCCGGTTGAGGTCAGGGAAGCCCACCTTAACGGCGATATGCACATTCACGATCTCGGCTTTTTCGGACCTTACTGCGCCGGCTGGGATCTGCGGCAACTGCTGTCCGACGGGTTCGGCGGAGTGCCCGGCAAGGTTGAGTCCAGCCCTGCCCGCCATCTGAGATCCTTTTTGGGCCAAATTGTCAATTCAACATTCACCACTCAAGGGGAAACCGCCGGCGCTCAAGCATGGTCTTCCTTTGATACCTATTGCGCGCCGTTCATCCGCTACGACAAGATGTCTTTTGCCGCCATCAAACAGGCCTTGCAGGAATTCATCTTCAACATCAATGTACCGACGCGCGTAGGCTTTCAATGCCCGTTTTCCAACCTGACCTTTGACATTGTTGTGCCTTCCACCCTGCGCAATGAACCGGTTGTGATCGGCGGCCGGTACACCGGAGACACCTACGGGGATTTCCAAGCCGAAATGGACCTTTTTAATCTGGCGTTTTGCGAAGTGATGCTCGAAGGCGATGCCAAGGGGCGTGTGTTCACCTTTCCGATTCCGACCATCAATGTTACTCGGGATTTTGCCTGGGATAGTCCGGTTGTGGACAAGTTTATGGAAATCACTTGTAAATATGGCATCCCGTATTTTTCCAACTACATCAACTCGGACTTGTCACCGGAGGATGCGGTTTCGATGTGTTGCCGGCTGCGTCTGGATACCAGTGAGCTGAGAAAGCGTGGCGGCGGCCTGTTCGGATCCAATCCGATGACCGGATCAATAGGAGTCGTAACCGTCAATCTGCCTCGTCTCGGCTATCTGGCCAAAACAGAGTCGGAATTTCAAGCGCGCCTCTGGCGCACCATCCAGCTGGCTAAGGAGAGCTTGGAAATCAAGCGCAAAATCATCGAAGAGCAGACCGCCCGGGGGCTTTATCCCTATTCGGCGAATTACCTTCGCAATATCAAAGAACGGACCGGTGAGTATTGGTATAACCACTTTAATACGATCGGTCTGGTCGGGATGAATGAAGCTTGTCGGAACTTTCTTGGTCCTGATGTTGACTTGGTCACACCGGCCGGCCAAGATTTTGCCCGTCGCACACTGATCTACATGCGCGAGCAGCTACAGGAAATACAAGAAGAAACCGGTCACTTTTATAATCTTGAAGCAACACCGGCCGAGGGCACCAGCTATCGCTTGGCCAGACTGGACCTGGAGCGCTATCCGGATATTTTGACGGCAGGCGAGTATGCTCCGTACTATACCAACTCCAGCCAGTTGCCGGTCGGCTATACCGAAGATATTTTTGAGACCTTGGATCTGCAAGATGAGCTGCAAAGCCTTTATACCGGTGGTACTGTGCTGCATCTTTATCTTGGCGAACGGATCAGCGACATCGCGGTCGCCAAAAAATTAATTCAAAAGGTCTTTACCCATTACAAATTGCCGTACATCAGCCTGACACCGACCTTCTCAATCTGTCCGGAACACGGCTATATTGGAGGCGAGCATTTTTCCTGTCTTGAATGTGGCGGAGAAACCGAGGTCTGGAGCCGGGTGGTTGGCTACTTGCGGCCTGTCCAGAATTACCATAAAGGGAAGCGGGAAGAATATAGACAGCGTGTTAAATACGTGATCAATCAAGCTGCCCTCGTATGATCCTATCCGGACTGGTCAAATCGTCCACTGTTGATTTTCCCGGTTGTCTGTCCGCTGTGCTTTTTGCGCCCGGCTGTAACTTTGATTGTTTTTACTGCCATAATCGTCAGCTTTTGGGTCAACATCCACCGCAGATCGAGATTGAGGATGTCTTGGATTTCCTTGATCGCCGCCGCAATCTGCTTGACGGTGTTGTGTTCAGCGGCGGTGAGCCGACATTGCAAGAAGGCTTGGTGGATTTGATTGTCAAAATCAGGCGCATGGGTTATTCCGTCAAACTGGATACGAACGGCACAAATCCCGGACTTCTGGGTCGGCTGATCCAAAGTAGTCTGGTGGATTATGTCGCCATTGATCTCAAGGCGCCTTGGGCAAAATACCCATCGATCTGCCGGTGTCGGGCCGCGGATGTGACCTTCGTGCAGCAGTCGTTCCGTTTGCTGGCCTCCTCCGGCCTCGACTGGGAAGCCAGAACAACCGTCATTCCTCAGCTCAGCTTGGAGGATCTCGAAGCAATGGCATCGGCCATTCCCCCGGCGCCAAATTTTTTCCTGCAACGATATTTCCGTCCGCATATTTCCCGTCCGGAAGACCGATTTATGTTGGATCGTCCCGGCTATACACCGGCTCAACTGTTGTCGATGGCCGAGAAATTACGTCAATGGCAACCCTGTATCCTCGTCCGCTGATTCAGCATCATCTCGATCAAGGAGTATGGAGCGGTTGATCTGGACCAAAATATTAACCAAACTGCTGGGTGACAAGCGAAGGGCGTTGCTTAACGCGAATAATTTTCCTATGCTGATATTGTTCTTGCCGCTTTCGATTGAACTGATGTACGATAGATTTGCTTCCGACATCCGGGCAAGATCCCCTTGGGAGATTCCCTGTAATTCACGAAGACGGCGTATTAAGTTTCCGGTTAGTTTTTGAAGCGTGGTCGGATGCAACAGGGGGACAGGCTGATTCAATGGTTCGACGGAATTCATTTAAACAACCTCCGTATCATTATGATACATTTCAGTATAACGGATCTTTTTGAAGCCTTCAACAATCGGAAAGGAAATGATTATGGTTGAAATTGTTGCTCAATCGAACCGTGAACAAGTGGAGCGTGCGGTGCTTGCCGGTCTTGCTATCGGTTCCGATCCGACGGTGCTTGATCAGGCCGAACGTTCATTGACGGAGTTGGCGGAACTGGCGCGCACCGCCGGCGCAGAAGTGGTTGCCGGTTTGATGCAGCGGCGCCAGATTCCGGATCCGGCTTATCTGATCGGCCGCGGCAAAGCCGAGGAGCTGCGTACCGCCTGTGAAGCGCTGGATGCAGACTTGGTTGTGTTTGATGAGGAATTGACCGGATCGCAGATCCGCAATCTTGAAAAGTTGATTGGTTGCAAAGTTATCGACAGGACGCTATTAATTTTGGATATTTTTGCCAGTCGCGCCCAAAGCCGGGAAGGTAAATTGCAGGTGGAATTGGCGCAGCAACAGTATCGGCTGAGCCGTTTGGTCGGAATGGGACAGTCGTTGTCCCGGCTTGGTGGCGGCATCGGCACACGTGGCCCGGGTGAATCAAAACTGGAAAGCGACCGGCGTCACATCAATCGTCGCATCACCTATCTGAAAAGAGCATTGTCAGATCTTGGCGAGCACCGCCAACGCACAAGAAAACAACGACAAGAGAATGACGTTATGACGATCGCTGTCGTTGGTTACACCAATGCGGGCAAATCGACCTTAATCAATAAATTATGCTCATCGGATCTTTTTACCATGGATCAGGTCTTTGCGACTCTGGATCCCGCCGTTCGCCGCCTAATACTACCCGACCGGATCGAGGTTTTGTTGATCGATACCGTTGGCTTTATTCGCAAACTGCCGCACCACCTTGTGGATGCCTTTCACTCCACGCTCGAAGAGGTGACCTCGGCCGATGCCATCCTGCAGATTATCGATGTGTCCGATCCGGATGTGGCGGCCCAAATGGCGGTGGTTGAAGCGTTGCTTCTCCGGCTGCAGGCCGCCGGGAAACCGCGCTTGATCGTGTTCAACAAAATGGATGTTCTGACGGCGGTTCCCGCTCCCATCGATCCGGATTGGGATGATTTTGCTCCCAGCGGTCTTCCGCCTGATTTGGCGGTCTTGATACCTGCCGGTCAGAGCCGCCAGGCTTTTTTGGTATCAGCCGTAACCGGTGAGGGCATTGATGCCTTGCTGGATGCGATCAGCGAACTTGCCCGGCACAACCAAATTCAGGCTGATTTGATCATTCCATATGCCTCGGCGGGTTTGCTCGACTATATTCGTCGGCACGGCCGGGTCATTAAGCTGGATTATTGGGCCACCGGCATTGCCGTGACAATGGCAATTAAATACAGTCATTTCAGCCCTTTACGTCACTTTGTCAGGCTTGCGGAAAAACCCGAAAAGCGTTAGACTGAAAGAAATCTTTTGAAAGTCAAAGAGTGGAGGGCCGGCTGGCAAAGAAAGAGAACATGATGAGTTATGAAAAACAGGTCAACGCACTGCTCCTTGATATATACGACAAGATTTTGGTAACCGAAGAAAAAGCATTGAGAAAAGGTTCCTTTAAGGACATATCGGTCGCCGAAATGCATACTTTGGAAGGCATCGGTCTTTATGGCAACCGAACCATGAGTGAAACCGCTGCGACGCTGGGCATTACAACCGGTACTTTGACGGTCGCGATTGACAGGCTGGTGCGCAAGGGATATGTTGAGCGACACCGCGATCAGAACGACCGGCGGGTGGTTCGTATTCAGTTGACCAAAAAAGGCAAGCTGGCTTATCGGATGCACAGCAAATTCCACAGACTGCTGGTCGAACGGCTGGTATCGCCGCTGGACGAACCGGCGCGCCGGCTTCTTTTGGAAACATTGACCGAGATTTCCGGCTTTATTCGCGATCAGCATGCAAGATATACCCAGCCCGGTCCGTCCCGACAACCGGAAGGAGCAGCACAATGAGCAATCTTAGTCGAGAACAAATATATGACGATGTGATCAGAACCATCGCCGAAGTAGCGGAGTGTGACCTTGCCGAATTAAACGGTCGGACCGAATTAATTGCGGATCTCGGTTTGGATTCGTTGATGATTTTTGAAATCGTCATTGAGTTGGAAGAAAAATTCGATCTGCGCATTTCGGATGAAGAGGTCGATCAAATTAAAACAATCAATCAAGCGGTTGATTTTGTCCTTCAAGAGTTGGTCGTTGAAAAATAGACATTAAACAAGTTGCGAGATAATGGAGATGTCAACCAATAAACCGTTGCACCATGCCTTTATCGTCAATCCGAAAGCCGGCCGTTTTTATGACCCCGGCCTTATGGTCAGGATTGAGGAGTATTTTTCCCTTGATCGATCAGCCGACCAAACAGCTGAAATTATTCTGACCGACAGCAATGGCCATGCCAGGAGCTTGGCTGCCGAATTGGCCGAACGCTACGGAGATCGACTGATCGTCATAGCCTGCGGCGGCGACGGCACGGCCAACGAAGTGGCCAACGGTATTTTGGGCACCGGTGCCGCCATGTCGGTCTTTCCGATCGGAACGTCCAATGATTTTGCCAAGACCGTCCTCAGTACAATAGACCCCGGCAAACTCGTTGACAGGCTGAGAGACCTGTATGTCCGCCCCATCGATGTGATCAAGGTCGATGATCGGATTTGTCTGAACATCACATCATTGGGGTTTGACACCAAAGTTTTGAATCTGTCGATGGCCATCACGGCAAAATGTCGCTGGATTGGGCCTTTGGCTTATCATCTGGCCATTATGCTGGCGGTCTTCGGCAATCGCCAATATCCTATGCATTATCAAATGGAAGCTGCCACCGCGGACGGACAAACCACCACAATTGAGGGCAATGCTATTTTTATTTTGGCCGCGCTCTGCAATGGCCGTTACTATGGCAACGGTTTTAATCCGGCGCCCCATGCCAGCGTTGATGATGGACAGCTGGATTTTTGTCTGGTCGATTCGTTGCCGCTTTACCGGGTTCTGCCCCTGATACCTAAATACAAGAAGGGCCTCCACTTGGACGATCCGGCCATTCACCTCTGTCAGGTGACCAAGGGTACCATTGAAGCCGGATCCGGTCGACTGTTGGGAAATATCGACGGTGAACCTTTTGAAAAAGAAGTCATTAATTTTGAAATTATCCCCGGGGGCTTGAACTTTGCCTTTTACTAGTCGGTGTGCCGATAGATTCGCGGGATCTTCTTCTCTTGGAAACGCGTTTGCATCCAGTCGTTCAGTGCCACGGTCATTTCTCGGGCATTACCGTAATCGGCCGGATCAAAGGGCTTGCCGAAGGTCAGAATAACCTCCCGCTTTTGGCCGGTGGCCGGATCGCGGCCTCTTGGTACTTTCATATAACGGTTGAAAACCTCATAAGCACCGTCGATAAAAACCGGAAGCAGCGGAACCCTGCTCTTAAAAGAGATATATGACGCGCCCTCTTTCATTTCTCCGAGCCGGCCGTCAACCGAGCGGGTGCCTTCGGGATGGACCAGCATAATATTGCCCTCGTCCACTTTTTTCTTGGCGATGATCAGACCGCGGACCGGATTGCCAAGACGATCGATGGGGATGGCTCTGCCGACCCGCAGGATAAGCCGGCCCAAAATTCCATGCCGGCTGGCCAGATCTTTGGCGGCGATGCAGCTGAATTTTTTGAAGTGACTTTTGGGCAAATAAGAGGCGATTAACATACCGTCAACATAGGTTTCATGATTGGCCGCAATGACATAAGGCGCGGCATCGGGAATATTTTCCAGCCCCTCGGCACGCAAACGGACAATACGACGGGCGCACGCCATGCCGAGTCCGTACGACAAATGACCGATTATACCTCGTTCCATCGGCAGCTTGCGCTCCAATTTCTGAGCTGCTGCCTGGGGATTTGTTTTGCCGGCTATGTGGGTCTGATCCATGTTCAAGATTAACGGCCCTCCCGCTTTCGATTATGTCTGCCGCATGCATTTATCCTAGTTGCAGGATACCATAAACATTGCTAGAATACGAGAGACCAAATCATTATTTTACGAGTTGTTCATCTGACCTACAAATTTGCAACCCAATTTGGGGGCTGTTCATGCGCATTCTCTACAGCACAAGCCGGATTGCCCTTAGAAGCCATATTCTCAAGGAAATAAAACACCTGATAGCCAACCAACCGGAGCAGCGGGTCATTTTGCTGGTTCCCGAACAGACCAAGATGGACATGGAACGTGATCTGCTGGCGCAGATCGGTCGACCGGCTGTGATGATGACAGAAATACTGAGCTTTCGCCGATTGGCTTGGCGCCTTTTAAGCGAGGTCGGCCGCCAGCCGCAGGGCACCATTGACCATGTTGGCCAAGGCATGTTGATTCACGCCATTTTAACCCAAAACAAACAACAACTGCATTCTTTCGGGCATTTAGCCGATCGTCCCGGTTTTATCAATCAAGTTGCCGCGGCTTTGGGTGATGTCAGACGCTACAACCTCAAAGTCGACGATTTGTCCGATGTGGCCGGACGCGTGCCGGATCAAGCGCTGAAAAACAAATTATCCGATCTGGCGACTCTGCTTGCCGGCTATGAGCAACAATTGGCTGACATCGGCCTTTGTGATGCGGAGGATGATCTGGCGCGGCTCGGTGAATTGCTGACCTCACTTGTCGGTGCGGCTCCTGCTGATTGGCCTTGGCCCTTATCGCGGATTTCCTGGCTTGAAAACACAAAGATCTGGGTCAGCGGCTTTGCCGAAACACGTGATTTTACACCACAGGAAAGCATCATCCTTTCAGCATTAAACCGGATCGGTGAGCAAATGACGCTGACGGTGACCACCGACGCGATTCCCTTTGACAGTCAGGCAATTGATATGGGTTCGGATAGTTTTCTGATCGGTCGCAAAGTGATCTGGCGTCTTCTCAAAGAACATCCTACCAGCCAAGTCGAAAAAATCGCCCTACCGGAAACCGAATGGGCGGCCGCCATATCATCAGCCATCTTGGCAGGGGAACGTTTAAATTTGCCGGAGAAAAGAGACCGGCTGAAACTGGTCCAGGCCGGAGATCTGGATGACGAATTGAGCTGGATAGCCGGTGAAATACGCCGTTTGGTACAGGAAGACGATTTTCGTTATCGGGACATTACGTTGGCGGTGTGTGACCTGAACGCCTATGCTCCACGCCTGCGTGCCGTGTTTCGGGAGTACGACATTCCATTGTTTCTCGACACCGAACGGCCGGTCAGTGGCAGCCCGTTAATTCGTTTCGTTTTGTCTTTGCTGGATGCCGGACTTTACAACTGGCCCCTCGCGTCGGTCATGACCTGCCTTCGCTCGGGCATGACCCCGCTGACACCGGCTCAAATTGACGGTCTGGAAAATGAACTGCTGGCTCGGGGCGTCAATCGCAAGGAACGCCTGTTTGATCTTGGGAGATACGACAACCAAGAGGTTTTGCCTTGGATTGAATCGGCGCTCTTGCCACTTAAGGATCTCCTCGAGGCGATGGGCAAAATTTCCGATTGTGAAGGGAAATGCCGGTTGCTTTATCAATGTTTATCAGCGTATGAAATCCCATCGCGCTTGGAACAACGTGCCACCGAATTGCTGTCTGCCGGTGAAACAGATCTGGCGGTTGTTCAGGTTCAAGCCTGGAATGCATTGGTGCACGTTTTGCAGCAGATGGCCCGGCTGGCCGGCTCAACCCAAATGAGCCTTGCCACCTTTCGTGATCTGCTGGCTGCCGGCTTGGATTCGGCATTGATCAATGTCATTCCGACCGCTATCGACCAGGTTTCGGTGGGTGGTTTGCAACGGGCCATTTTGCGAAAATCCCGGATTCTGTTTGTGGTGGGCGCCTCGGCCAACCAGCTTCCGCCCCGCCTGCCTCCGGAGGGTCTGCTCAAAGACCAGGACCGTCAGGCCATGGCCGGGCTTTTACAGCTGCAGATGCCGAGCAGTGCTCGAGACCAAGCTTTTGTCGACGCCTTTACGATTTACACCTTGCTGACATTGCCGGATTCACGGTTATATCTGAGCGTCGCTTCCGATCCGGTTTCCCCATGGTTCAAATGGCTCAAAGACGCCGCGCCGGAATGCCTGATCCGGATCGATCCGCGCCCGGACTGGGATGACCCGCGTCTCAATGCCACCGGGCCGGCCTTCACTTATCTGGTCAATCAGAGCTCGTGCTCCGGCCGGTTGAATTCCGGCTGGCTGGCGGTCGGGATTGCCCTGCTCCGAGCCGGCCTGCCCATCGCCGCCGCCACGGATTGGTTGCGCTCTGCTGTCGATCCGGCAAACAACCGAAGGGTTCGGATCGATCGGTCGATGGTGCGTGCGCTATATGGCGAGTGGCCGACCATGAGTGTTTCGCAACTGGAAAAATATGCCGGTTGTCCTTTTGCTCATCTGGCGGATTATCTTCTGGCACTTCGGGAGCGACCGGTTTGGGCCCCCGAAGCCGCCGAAACCGGCATCTTATTGCACGGAATCATCGAATTGGCCTTGGCCGATCTCAGCGTGGTCATGGCGCCTCTTGATCCTGCAGATCGAGCTCAATGGACGGCGACTCTGGACGGTTGGCTGGCGCAGGATCTTGAAAAGCGGATTGCGGCATGGATGCAGACGGCGGCGAATCGGGACGGTTTACAGGTGTTTTTCGAGGACGGTGTCCACGCCTCCTCCGGCAGACGGGTTCGTCGACTGGCGGCTTCATCCTTAACCGCCATGTTGCATCATTACGATCAAGATGGTTTTAAACCTGCCCGGCTTGAGTGGCGATTCGGGCCGAAGCAAAAGGACCAGTTCGCGATTAACTTGCCGGATGGTATGCCGTTGGCCCTTCGTGGCAAGGTGGATCGAATCGACATCATCGAGCAGGAAGGCAACAGACGTTTTCGTGTGGTTGATTTCAAGAGCGGGGATCGCCGCGTGGATTACGACGGGATTTACCATGGTTTGGCGTTGCAGTTGCCGATCTATTTGGAGGCTTACGGGCGCAACAATCCCACGTATCAAGCCGAGGATGCCGCCTATTTTCGTTTTGCCCGCCCCATTCTTTCTCTTCCGGTCGGTACCGGGCTGACAACCGAAGCCATTTTTCGGAAGCTGGAGAAAACCCTTGTGCTTCGTGGACTCGGGCTGGATCCTGAGGAAATCGATTTGATCAGAAGACATGCGATCCGACGCGCCCGGGAGCTTGCCGAACGTCTTTTTGCCGGCCGCTTTGATGTCCTGCCGGCTAAGTTGCCGAATCGCCCGCCGGCCTGTAAGTACTGCAGCCTGAAAGCTCTTTGCGGCTTTGATGAAGATCCGGCCGGATTTTATCGCCTGACACCGTTGCGGAGCGGAAAAAAGCAGACCCTGCTTCATTATCTGCGAGCATTGGAATCGGAAGACAGGGAGATCAATTCATGAAATTAACCAAGGAACAAGCGGAGATCGTTCACGCACCCGGCGGCAACTTTTTGGTTTCGGCCGGGGCAGGTTCCGGAAAAACCGCTGTGCTGACCGATCGGATCGTTCAGCGGATTTTGTCCGGGGAGCTTGATATACAGCAGGTTCTGGTGATGACGTTTACCGAAGCCGCCGCGCACAGCATGAAGGAAAAAATCGAGCAAAAGCTCCGTCAGGCTCTGCATGATGCCGAAGCCGACCGGACGCGCCGACTGATCTCCCGCCAGCTTGCCTTGTTGCCGGGGGCTGCGATATCCACAATTCATGCCTTCTGCCTTGATGTTATTCGCAATTTTTATCATTGTGTCCGTGATCCGGAAGGACGGCCGCTTATCGAGCCGGATTTCGGTGTGGACGATGGTGTGGAAGCCGATATTTTGCTGGCGCAAACCCTTGATGAATGGCTGGCAACGCAATACGAGAAAATTGACCAAGCTCAAGATGGCGACCTTGCCGATGAACGCCAAGTTGCCTTTTACCGCCTGATGGAAGGCTACGGCAGCAATGGAAGCGATCGGCCTGTTCGCGAAATGATGATTCGGTTGATTAAATTTATTCGCAGCCTGCCCGATTACCCCGCAAAAGTGGAGCAATGGCTGTCGGATTTAACCCGGGCCGCCGATCAATTTTCCGAAAGCGCCTATTTGGAAGCCCTGCTGCGACAACTGATGCTGCTCTTGGATAAAGCCGATCCCTACCTTGATGAAATGGAGGCCTTGTTAAAAACAGAAATTCGTTTTATTGGCCAGCCGGAGCGAAATCAAGCCATGAACCGGCAATTTTCTAATGTTTTGAAAACCTTGCGCGACCTGGAGCAATATTTGCGTCAAGGAGGCAGAGATTGGGATCTGATCGGCTCGTTGGGCGCTCGGTTGGCCAATTTGGATATTCCTCGCAATTCGGCCACGGATTGTGTTGAGAAAAGGGTTTTCATGGATCTTTTTATCCGTCATGTGGCGGAGATCGTTCATTGCTTGACCGGAGATTGCGGCACCGACAAGTACCGGTCTCATTTTATCTTTCAACCCGGTCATCTGTTTTGCCTTAGCGCGGCCGAAATACAAGCAGACATCGCGGCTATGCTGCCATCGATTCGCTTGCTGTTCGAGTTGGTTCTCGGACTTGACGGACAGTACACAAAGAAAAAACAGGCCGCCGGCATGATCGATTTCAGCGATTTTGAGCACTTGGCGCTGGTCATCCTCCGCGAGGACGAGGCCGGCGACTACTATCGCCGGCGATTTAAAGAAATTTATGTCGATGAATACCAAGATACCAGCAGCATTCAGGAAGCAATCATCGCCATGGTGAGCGGCGGCAATTGTCTGGTGGTTGGCGACATCAAACAAAGCATTTACCGCTTCCGTCATGCACGGCCGCAAATCTTTATTGATCGGGCGGCGGCCTACCGGAACGGTGAGCAGGGCAGGCTTTTTGTATTGAACAAAAATTTTCGCAGCGTCGCGGGGATCCTGTCGGCGGTCAATGATCTTTTCGGTCAGCTGATGTCCCGGGAAGCGGGAGAGATCGATTATGACCAGCAGCAGGCCTTGCAGCCCCACCGAGAAAATCCGCCGGACGGTTCGCCACCGGTCACACTGCTGCTCATCAATCGGCAACCGGCGACCGATGCCATGATGTCAACAGATGAAAACCAACCGGAATTCAATGGGCAGGGAGATACGTCTGATCAGGATTTGTCCCCCGAAGAGATCGGCCGGTATGAGTTGGAAGCATTGGCCGTAGCTGAACGCATGTACGATCTGCACCGGGAGGGAAGAGCCTGGCGCGACATGATTGTGCTGGCCAGAACACATGCAATCGGCTGGGTTTGCCGACAGCAATTGACAAAACATAACATCCCGGTTTTGAGCAACAGCAAGGCTGATTTTCTGGGCCCGCCGGTCATGCGCCAGATGGAGGCGCTCCTGCGCATACTGGACAATGGACAGCAGGATATCCCGTTGGCCGCCGTTTTGCGTGCCGAAATTTGGCAAGGTGGTTTTTCCGATCAGGATCTGGTAAAAATCCGAATTTTTGCCAACCAGCTGGAACCGGTCGGCATTTTTTTTCATCAGGCGGTCGAAAACTATGCCGAACAAGGTCCGGAAAAAGAATTGAGAAGCAATCTGAAAGCCTTCCTGGACTGGCTGGAACAGGTGAGACGACGCGAGCAGTTGATCAGTATCAGTGAAATGATCGGTCTTATTTTCGACCAAACCGGTTGGCTGGAACGGCTGGCCGCGCGACCGGCCGGTCAAGGCCTTGAAGCCGTGCGTCACCTGCGCTGGTTCCGCCAATGGGCAGAACAGTTTGAATCCCGCCGGCCGCGAGGCCTTCACGCTTTTGTAGAGTATATCGATAATCTTCGGAGCCGCGAGACGATTGATGTGTCGCTGGCGGCAAATGATCATGGTGATGACGCGGTGCAAATTATGACCATTCACGGCAGTAAAGGCTTGGAGTTTCCGGTTGTCTTTTTGCTCGGCACCGGTTCCGGCATCACACCAAAAGACAGCTCGGATTTTTTGATGATCAGTGAATCCTTGGGAATCGGTATGGATTTTGCCGATCCCGAAAGGCAGATTCGCTATCCGACCCACACCAAGCTTGCCATGCGGGAAGAACTGAAGGCCGCCGGCATGGCAGAGGAACTGCGCCTTTTGTATGTCGCCATGACACGTGCCATGGACCGGCTGTATCTGATCGGCTCGGTCGAAATCAGCGCCGACCGAGGGGAAAAACGTCTGGCGACTCTGATAGAACAGGCTAGGACGTGGGCCGGCCGTCAGTTGCCGCCCTATCTTGTCTTGGCGGCTCGCAATTATCTGGAATGGATTCTTTTGGCCTTGGCACGAAAAACGGAAACGGATTTCAGCTGGCTTGCCGGCGGTGCTTTTCCTGTTTCCGACTGGCAATTGCCGGCGTGGCGGGTTGAGTTCATTCCGATCGAAAGTCTGGGCAAAAAATCCGTTGATTTCACTATCGGTACCGACCGGGCGGAAAAGGATGCAACGGCGTGCGATCCGGCGGAATTTCTGGAAACGGTACTCAATTTTCAATCCGGCGAGATCAATTCCGATCTGAACCGGTTAGTAGGCACGGTTGAGAGAAGAATCGTGACGTCCTATCGTTACGAGGCGTCATCCCGTTTGCCGGCGAAACTAACCGTCAGCGAGCTCAAACGTCGTGAGCAGACTTTGGCTCCGGAGGAATCGCCTCGGGGAATCGGTTTGATTCTTGATCAATGGCCGGACCAAGAGGCATCTCAACCGATCGAAAAGACCGGGTTGACGCCGGTGGAACAGGGTATTTTGCTGCATAATTTTTTCCGTTATGTGGACCTACCGGCACTTTGCGCCGATCCCGGGATCAAGGAGATCGACCGGCAACTGACCGCGATGCAGGACAGGGCTATTTTTTCCGCTCAGGAACGGTCGGTGCTGCTCGGTTTTAGAAAAGAATTACATCAATTTGCGGTCTCTGACCTTGCCCGAGACATGGCCAAAGCGGCGAGCAAACCGGGGTGTGCCTTTTACAGCGAAATGCCTTTTACTCTTGCTGTTCCGGCTCATGAGATCCACAGTCAATACACCGAATCGGAAACGACGGACACGGTTCTGGTTCAAGGGATCATCGATTGTTGGTACGAAAACGAAACGGGCATCACACTGGTTGATTATAAATCCGATCGGTTGAGCCCAAACCCTGACGAATGCCATGCGGAGCTTCGCCGACGGTACGGTCTTCAATTGGATTATTATGCTCGGGCCATTCGGGATGCGTCCGGCAAACCTGTTAATCGCCGAATAATCTGGCTGATCCGTCAAGGACGAGGGTTTTCTTTTTGAAAAATCAGGTTAGTTCCCTGTCGGATTCGGATTGCTGCGCGCGACGAAGCACACGGAGGGCGTCCTGTTTGCGCTGAGCGCGCGTGCCCTGCATCTTGTCAAGAAGTCGGCGGTTCTTGAAAAAGTCTTTAAGCAATAGGGCGCATTCGTCCGCCAAAACGCCGCCGCGAACCTCAACCTCGTGATTAAGGCGCAGGGAAAACACATCGGTGACCGAACCCGCTGCCCCGGCCTTGGGATCGTAGGCGCCAAAAACCACCGTCCGGATTCTGGCCTGAACAATGGCTCCGGCGCACATCACGCAAGGCTCAAGGGTGACATACAAATCACAATCGGTCAGGCGCCAGCTGTCCAGTCGCCGGCTGGCTTGCCGGATGGCCTCGATTTCGGCATGCCGAGTAACATCTTGAAAGCGCTCTCGTCGATTGCGACCACGACCAATAATTTTTCCCTCGTGAACAATGACGGCGCCGATCGGAGGCTCATCTTCGGCGGCGGCTCGAACCGCTTGCCGGATGGCGCTTCTCATCCGAACCGCGTCGGTCGGATTCATGTTTGGGTTTCTCCGGTCAGCGCCCGGCGAATCAGTTCGATTGCCTGGTCCAGCCGCAGGGGCAGATTATCTTCCGGCGCGCCGGCGACCTGCAACCGACATTTATTAATTGGAATCAGGATTTTCGAGGCCCGACTGCTTCCGATCGCCGTGGCCATAGCTGGGCTCAGCTCCCCCAGCATGGATCCGGCGGCGATGATCCCGATTCCGCCGATGATTATGTCGGCCCGATCACAATTCCAGATGACCGCTGACTCTCCAGTTGCGCCGCCATCAGCCCCCGCTTTCAGCATCTGCGCTGTGGCCAAGGCATTGGTTCCGACGGCGATCAGTTCATAGTCGGTGGTGAAAGCTTCTTTTCGAATCCGTTCGATGATGGCTCGACCCAATCCGCCACCTTGGCCGTCAATGACGACGACATGTTTCACAGGCCTTCCTCCCTTGATTAATGCTCTAATTGCCATTATAATATCACAATGCCGAAAGACAATCGCTTGAAAACAGAATCGATTACCAAAGGATGGTTATAAGACAATGGCTTTGATAGACGGAAGATGCCCCAACTGCGGTTCAATCCTTCATTTGGACAGCTCAATGGAAAAGGGTCACTGCCTTTTCTGCGATGCGGTTTTTGATTCCGCCCAGGCGATTGAAATTGCCTCGGATCCGACGGGGGTCGAATTTCCCAACCTGCCGCAACCCAAATATGAAGGCCCGGATTTAAGGCCCGGTGCCGGCGCTGCAATACCGGCAGCAAAGGCCAAGAGGCAGCCGCCGGCCCCTAAAAAGGCCGTGCCCAAAGCCCCGCCGATTGTTAAGGAGCCGGTCCAAATGCCGGATTTCAAGCTTGACGGGAAAACCCGCATACGGATCATCTTGGTCATTCTCTTGATCGTTGTTATTGTTGCTGCCATTGCAGTGCCGCTTATCATGCGTCGAGAAGATGCCCGCGGCAAACTGCTTGCCGCCCTGCCGGAATTTACGCCCTCACCCATTGAAGTTGAAAATAATGTCGATATCGGCCGCACCGACAACAGTTATTTGCGTATCGTTCTGGGCCAAGATATCACAAAGGATGACGCGGTTGATTTTTTTCAGGCTTACGCTCAAAAACGTGCTGAGATTTACGGACTGGACCTAACGGGAGAGATATATGAGCCGGTCACGGTCAAGATTATCACTCCGGAGGGCGGCTGGAAAATTGACCGGCCGGCCGGTCGGGCCTCCCTTGAGGACGGATCGGCGATTGTGCCCCTGAATCCATAGTCTCACGGTCGCCGGCATCGATTTTGTAGCCATCTTGTATTCGTTTGTTTCAGATTTATTCACACTTGAGATTCAAACTGGTCAAAGTCTTTTGTTAAAGTTGAATCGTATACAAGACGGGTATTGCTAGCCTCCTTCTTTCATCCTTTCTCCTCCAATGTAAAGCAGTTCCGGGAGTGGTGCCCCGGAACTGCTTTTTGCATATAAATTATCTGTGACGCACGCTCTATACACGACTGCCATTGTTCAAGTCAGAAACAGCCGTTTCTTCTTTCGGTCTGTCCTCATCGGGAAGCAGAAGCGGTGAAAATCGATTTGTCATGTCGCTTTCGTCGGGCGTTTCTTTCTCCGCCACGACCACACGGCGCCAAGTCAGCTTGAACTGAACAACCGAACCGCCGATCAGCCAGACGGCGGTGCTGATCAATATGAGAATCAAACCTGAAGGAGAAAGGGAGGCGTATTTGACCACGACATGATCAATGGGCCATTGATCCAGAATTCCGGCCGCGCAAAAAGCCAGCAACCAGCCGCTGCTGCCGGCGGTCACGAAAATCAGAAAGGGGCGGAGCCGGAAAAAACCCAGCACCGCTCCCAGCAAAAAAACACCGCCGAATACGTAGAGCCGAATCCCGTCAGCATCAACGGGCAAGAGTCGCAACACAAGATCTGCAATCAGAACCAGGACAGCGCCTCCGGCAAGCAAAGCGCCAACTCTGGTCAGAATACAGAAAAGGGCCGCCAGTAAAACGCCGGCCGCCACAGCAACAATTAATTGGTGCCGCGAAGATGAAAAAAGCCAGCCGCCATACGCAAGACCAAGATACATTCCGACAAGAAACCCAACCAGAGCCAGCCAGATCCGCAACAGACGACCGCCCGCCAAAGCGGTCACCAGCGCAAGCAGCGCAATAATCGCAAAAACCACCATACCCAACAATTCCAACGTCAAAACAGGCATAAGTCAAGTCACCTCCGCAATGGGTCCTGCCTCTATTCTAACGCGAGCTTTGCAAAAGTAACAGGGGGAAAGGCAGGGATAAGCCAATAAAAATCTTAGAGTTCAAGAATTTTTACAAAAATACGAAAGAACGTTCCTTGCCCGTCTCCATCCTTTGACGATAGAATAATGATTATTGGTAAAGACAAAAAAGATCAATGACGGAGGACATCATGAAAAAACTTACCTGTTCCATCTTGTTGCTATTGTGTGTGGTATTAACGGTTACGGCGTGTCAGCCGGCGGATCTGACCACGGCCCCACCGCAACCGGCGA
>JAAYNF010000034.1 GCA_012520975.1 Clostridiaceae bacterium
GGGATCTCTCATGGTGGTCAGATATTCCGACTCACTGACGTTACGCCGGGCTTTCTCACGCTCGAAACGGCGGATAATCCGGTTGTTTTCTCTGGCGATACGGCGTTCTTCCCGCAAGGTCAGATACTCAGAATCGTCGATGCCTTTGATTTCTTTACGTTTTAATCGTCCAAACAAGCCCATGCAACACTTACCTCTTCATTCTGGGATCAAAAGCATCCCGCAGGCCATCCCCGATAAAGCTGAATCCGAGCACGGCGATAATGATCAGGATACCGGCCGGAACCCACATATTTGGGTAGTTGGCCAAAACTTCCTGGCCTTTGGACGGATCTGCCATGGCGATCATGGATCCCCAAGCCGCTCGAGGGAATGGAACGCCCAAGCCGAGATAAGACAGGGTGGATTCATACAGGATAACCCCGCCGAGGCCGAGGGTGGCCGTGACGATCAACTGGGGAATCGTATTGGGAATAAGGTGCTTGAATATTTTCTGGATCGGGCGCAATCCCGTGGTTTCGGCCGCCATCATATATTCCTGCTCGCGCAGCATGAGAATCTGACCACGAACGATCCGAGCGGCGCCGGTCCAGCCCATCAGGGTCAAAATAGCCATCAAATAGTAGATTCGATGCTCGGCGGGAATGGCTTCAATGGAAGAGATTGTCGCCGAGAGAACCAGCAGGATGGGCAGGCCGGGAAGACAGGCGAAGATGTCCACAATACGCATGATCAATTGGTCAACCCATTTTCCGAAATAGCCCGCCAGACCGCCAAGGATAACGCCGATGAAGGTTTCCATCAAAATAACGATAAATGAGATGATCAGCGAAATCCGGCCTCCGTACATGAGGCGGGTAAAAATATCAAACCCGTAGGTATCGGTGCCCAGCCAATGGTCTTTGGAAGGCGGTGCCTTGGTTGTGACGATGGAGACGGACTTATCATAATAGGTATAGTAGTGACCGTCCGGTCCGACAAAATCAGCGGTGGTTACCAAGTCGGAAAGACGTTCGATTTTGAATACCTCAACTTCGCCATAACCCCAGAACAGATCAACGAGCAACGGCCCGACAAAAGAAAAGAGGAAGACAAAAATAATCATACAAAGACCGATTATGGACAATTTACTGCGGAAAAACCGTTTGGCAACCATACGCCCCGGCGAAATCGAACGGAAATGATCCGTTACCTCGTCAGCCAGTTGGCTTGAATCGGTATATTTCCTGGTCGGTTGATCCGCCAGTCGGTCGTTCTGATCTTTCACGGATTGATCCTTGCTCACATTGCCACCCCCTTCTTAATTCAGCTTGACCCGCGGGTCGACCACCATATACATCAGGTCGGATATCAACATGCCAACAACCGTCAGAATGGCCAAGAATATGTTGTACCCCATGATGAATGGAATGTCGCCCTGCTGCGTGGCTCTCAGGGCCATATAGCCGATGCCGGGAATGGAAAAAACCGTTTCGGTGATCATGGCGCCGCCAAAAAGGCTGGGCAGCATACCGGAAAGAGTGGTGACCAGAGGAATCAAGGTGTTGCGAAAAGCATGGCGATAAACCACCTTGTGCTCCGAGAGCCCTTTGGCTCGGGCCGTTCGGATGTAGTCCGAATTTAAAACCTCCAACATATTGGTTCGGGTAAATTTCATCAGACCGCCAATGCCAAGCAAAACCAAAACCGAGATGGGCAGAATCAGATGCTTGGCTTTATCGAGAAAAATTTGCAGATGAGCGTCCGGAGGGAAGATGATGGTGGCGGTTGTCAGGCCTTGGAGAGGCAAAATGCCGAGTTTAATACTAAAAATATTCATCAGCAGCGCCGCCAGAAAAAAGGACGGCAGTGCTGTACCGATCATGGCAAAAATTGAGACCGTGTAATCGTAAGGTCCGTACTGCCGTACCGAGGCCTTGATGCCCATCGGAATGGCAATAATGGTCTGGATCAAATAGGCCAGGAAAGCAATGATAAATGAGATCCAGACGTAGTCGCCGATGACCTTTGTAACCGGTTTGCCGTAGAGGAAGGAAAAACCGAGGTCACCACGGAAGGTGCTGGTCAGCCAGTTGAAATAACTTTTGACAATTCCGAAAAAACTTTTATCCGCCAAACCATACAGCTCCTTGAGCCGCATAACATCAGCCTGAGTCATGGCGCCGGAATGCACCGCGGCAGCGGTTTGATTGTCAATGTAGTCTGTTGGCATGAGCATGGACAGCAAATAAATGAGCGCCGAAACGCCAAACAAGATCACGACCGCCAGAAGTAGCCTTTTGGCTATGTATCTCCACATAAAGCCTTTACCATTATCCTTAAGTAATATTCACAATAAGTATAAGTTAAAGTGCAAGGCTTGAACAGAGGTTCAAGCCTTGCACTCAACCTAAAGATCGTTAGATCCGTGTCGGAAGATGCTTAGTTGAGCTCAACATTCCAGATGAAGCTCAGCGGGCTTTGGAACGGGGTAACGTCTTCACCGGTGAACAGCGAATCAGTTTTGATGACATCGGAGTTATAAACAAACATGTTCTTACGCTGATAGGTTGGGATCTCAACGGCCAGACCGGTTGACAATTCAAGGGCGCGGGCGTAGATCACCTTACGCTCTTCAACGTCGAGGGTCGAACGACCGGCGATGATCAGATCGTTAAGCTCTCTCAGCATGGCTTTTTGCTCATCGGATCCGCTTTCAAACAGGTAGAAGAGACCGGTAGCCGATCTGCCCTGGTTGACCGCCGGGTCGGAGTACCAGATTTGGAACATATCCGGATCAACGCCACCGGAACCCCAAGCGGCAGCCCAGACCTGAATGCCTTCATCGTAGGCCGCATTCAATTTTTCAAGCAGGTTGTTATCGACTTCAATGTCAACCTTAACACCAATGCTGGCCAAAACTTTTTGCGCATCAAGGAAAACGCTGCCCGCCGGGTGATCGGAAGCCTCCGCCGGCAGTGTAAACTTGAAGGTTACCTGCTTACCGGCTTTTTCGTGACCCTCGGGATATTTCATAACATTGTCGGCTTCGTCGTAGACATAACCGGCTTTGAGGAAGAGATCCTTGGATTTTGCACCGGTGCCGTCATAAGGATAGATCGGCTGCGGATTTTCCGGATAAGCCCAGAGGATCTTGGTCATGGTCCGATAATTGACGCTGGCCAGTTCGCCATAATAATTGCTGACCGTCAGTTCAACGTTCATGGCGTGAGCCAGAGCCTGACGCACCTCAAATTCGGGAACAGCCTGTCCCTGAACACCGATGTAGCCGTAACCGTCATTGTCAACCAGGATATAGCTGAGTTTGGCATAATCGCCCTGGCCTGAGGTAATGTCATTGATAATGGCGGATTGTGCCGACGGATCGGAGTAGTGGACCGTTCCGGTCTTGACGGAATCCAATTCCGCGCCCAGAGTGATTTCCTGGTAACGGAAGGTTTTGATCTTGGGCGAGCCGAGCATGAAGCTCTCGTTGGCCTCGTAGGTGACGACCTTGTCTTTGTATTCTTTAAAGAC
>JAAYNF010000035.1 GCA_012520975.1 Clostridiaceae bacterium
ACTGCCTTAGATCGCTCTTCTTAGTGCTTTCACACTTCTAAGCTCTAAAATATTTGCCCTTTTTCTCCACTCTATTCTGCTGTCAATGTCCGATTTTCTAATTAATTACATTTCTGTAATATCAACTCGTTGTTTTCATAACTTTTTTGACACTACCTAAAAATGAAAAGACCGCTTTGCCAGGAAAGGCAAAACGGTCATGTGTTAGGATAGGTTCGGTATGCGGTTGTCAGACCCGCCGGAAAGATACACCCTCTTTGCGTCTGTATCTTTCCGGCGGGTGCGCGGGGATAGCTGCAAAGCAGCGCAAGGGTGCGCAGCCCCTTGTTCGGAGCGCAGCGACGCAAAACAGCCCAGACTTCATCAGTCTGGGCTGTTGCTCCGCAGGACGCACGATACAGGCCACAAGGCCATGTATAGAAGTGCGCCCTTTGGATTATTCCACTGGGGTCTTGTTAGAATCATCCGTTTTGTGCTTCATCTTCGCAAAAGCCACAAAACAGAAAATCATTTCAAGAACTACAAACATGGCATACATAAACATACATACAATGGACACAGCATACATGATACCCGCAACTAAAGCAGCCCAGCGTGCTTTCAGAGCCCAACCCAACCAGTTAAAGATGACAGCAACTCCTACACATACCATGTGCGGCGTGACTAATGCGGCTGCAATACCGGCACCAATGGCCTCTGCGCCATCAGTAGAAACAACCCCACCAGAAAAATAGGAAATCAGATAGATTAAGTAGAGCGTACCAATAATGCCAGATGCCAACAATAATTTGCTCTTTTTCATTTTTAAGACCTCATTTCATTAGGGATTCAGCGTAACGGTTTCATTGAATATATCGTCTGCGGACCAGTCATCAGAATTGTAGATCCTGAGTTTCATTTCAATTTCTTCGACAGTTGTAATATCATTTTCCTCAAAATCAGAGGTAGACCACGACATAGACGCAAATGCAACTTTCCCAGCGCTTACAGAAGATGCCCAAAATGGGTCGGCCATGAATCCGTTGACAGATGCCTCGTCTACGCTATATGTCAATTCCTTGTCGGTCTTGTTTATCAGATAAAGATTGACCGTATAACCCCAGATGCTGTCCTCGCTGTAACCTGTCACAATCACAGTAGCACTGTCGTTATCAACAACCACGGTATCGGTAGATTGGTTCTCCCTTACAAATGCAGTTGCGCTTTCCTCACCAAAAGGATAGACATGAACGGTTTCTCTTGCAACGCTATCCGCAGACCAATCGTTGGAATCATATACCCGAAAAGAAAGTTCAATATCTGTAAAATCGTCAATGCCGTTGGCAGAAAGATTGGAGTCAGAAAAACTTATCTCCTTATTAGATTTTTTTCCTGCTGCGACTTCAGTAGCAAAAAAAGGATCAGCTTGGACACCATTTATTGCGGCAGAATCAATAGAAAACATAAAGGTTTTGTCAGCGGATTTGTTTTCTAAATATGTTTTTAGTGTATATCCCCACATATTGTTAGGGTCAATTCCTGTAATCTTGATTAAACACTGTTCGCTATCTACGACAGTAATTTCTTCAAAAGTGACTTCTTTTTCGCCTTTGCTTTCTTCCTCGCTCTCGTTTTCAGAGAGTTCACCAGAACTTGCAGAAACCGAGGCTGTGCCAGCATTGCTTGGAGTTGATTCACCGCCGCAAGCTACAAGAGAGAGTAGTAAGGAAAGTGAAATCAGTAATGTCGCCAATCTTTTCATCTCAAATCCTCCCATGATTAAAATGTGTACCTTTTTGTAATGCGTGGTTTATAGGTACTGTTTTTATTGTACCACGGGTCGGGTAATATTTCCATATCTATTTGACGAAATTGTTCATTTTTGGGTGAATGGTGCAACTGCCAGTGATTGCCCACAAAAAGGTACACATTCCTGTAAATCTATCCTCATTACAACAACTTGGCCTTTTCGTAAATCGATCCCCGATAGCGAAAGGTGGCAAGAGACATTCCACATTCCGTTGCCGCAGTGGTGCCTGTGGTTTTCCCATTTTTCCATTTATGGTAAGCATTGTGAAAATTGTCGGGTAAGGGTTTGGGCGGACACCCAAACCGTACACCTCTTGCTTTGGCCGCTGCAATGCCCTCTGCCTGACGCTGCCGAATGTTTGTGCGCTCGTTCTCTGCCACGAAGGACAACACTTGCAATACAATGTCGCTAAGAAAGGTTCCCATTAGGTCTTTGCCCCGGCGGGTGTCCAGCAGCGGCATATCCAGCACCACAATGTCGATGCCTTTTTCTTTGGTGAGAATGCGCCACTGCTCCAATATTTCCGCGTAATTGCGTCCCAGACGGTCGATGCTCTTGATATAGAGTAGGTCGTCTTTTTTCATTTTGCGGAAGAGTTTCTTGTATTGAGGCCGGTTGAAGTCCTTGCCGGACTGCTTGTCCATAAAAACATTGCAATCCGGCACGCCCACCTCATGCAGAGCGACAATCTGCCGATCCTCGTTCTGATCTCGGCTGCTGACACGGATGTATCCATAAGTAGTAGTGGCGATATTATTTCACCTCCCGGCGCTTCTGCCAGACGATTTCATAGCCCAGCGCGTCGGCCAGTTCCACGGCTTCGCCGTAGCGGAGAGAGCCGCGCTTGAGCTTGCCGGACAGGTTGGGGACGCTGCTGCTCCAACCATACTCGTCCGCAAGATAGTCAACCACCTCGCTCATGGTCATGCCCGCCCGGACAATGTAGGATTTGATTTCGTTCCTGTAATTCTCGTTCTTTTTCATGTGGGCTAATGCCCTCCTTTTTTTCGTTTGCCCTGCGGCAAAATGAATGCGCCGACAGGCGATACTCATTTGCCGTAGAGCATGGTTTTTGTGAAAGCAGTTTTCCGTTCAGATTGCCGCCTATGATGCCCTGTTCATAGAGGGGCTTGTTCGGTTTTGCTGTTCTGCGTGGCATTTCGTAAAAATGCGAAAATGCAAGCGTACCTGCAAACTGTGTTCGCCCTGCGGTGCAACGCTCTTTGATATGGATAGGGATAGGAAAGGAAGCGATTGTTCGCGAATTTCACTTCCCTTGATTTATACCATGCTTTTTTAGCGCCGTTCTCCCCGAATGCCGTTCCTGCCCGGTCATCTCACCCGGCGTATCCCTGGCTTTGGCACGCTCCCCGCACTTGTGGACACAATGTCCACAAGTTGCGGTATCATGGCAGTGCTTCACCAGTCGGCATATCCCATTCGGACGGTCATGCAATTTTCAAGCTGCAAATGTCTGTTGACAGATACATTGTAGCGAAAAAGCACGCCCTCTCACGTATATCCAAAAGGATGGAAAAACGGGGCAAAAAGCGAATATTTCCACGCTTATGGACAAGCTGTGCTATACTGAATATGCACACAGGCATTGACAGGTGAAAGGGGGATACGGCAATGAATACAGCCTTAACCATACAGGAGAAATTGAAGGATTTGCGGGTAGCACAGGGCTTGACGCTGGAACAGCTTGCGGAGCAAACTGGGCTTTCAAAATCTGCACTTGGAAAATATGAGAGTGATGAAGTCCGGGACATCAGCCCCTATGCCATCGTAACGCTGGC
>JAAYNF010000036.1 GCA_012520975.1 Clostridiaceae bacterium
CGGCAATCAGAGATCTGGAAGTCGAGCTTGACAAGGATGACGGCAGATGGATCTACGAGGTCGAGTTTAAAGCCAATGGCTTTGAGTATGACTATGATATTGATGCCCTGACCGGGAAAGTCCTGTCGGCCGACAAAGATGACATTGATGACGATGACGACGATGATGATGATGATTATTATCCGACTCAATCGCCCAGCCCGACAACTCAGCCAACGACGACCCAGCCGCCCAGCCCGACAACTCGGCCAACGACGACCCAACCGACAACGGAGGCCAGGATGTCGGCAGCGACCGCGCGCGCCGCAGTGATCAATAAATTCGGCGGCGGTATTATTCAGAAGATTGAATATACCTATGATGAGAGCGATCCGAAGTATAAGGGCGAAGCCCTGAAGGACGGTTACCGGGTGGTCTTTGAACTAAGAGCCAATTTGAAAGTGAAAGAAAGTGACAAGTGGGCCAAGTGGAGCGTTGGCAATGACAACACCTGGGACGATTTCGCCCATGCACTGGGCCAGATGATCACCATGAATCAGGCCGCCAACAGCGTGATCAGCAGATCCGGAAAAAGCAACACCTTTGTGCAAAAGATCGATTTCCTGTGGGATGATTCAGAGCCGCTCTATCAAGGTGAAGCATTTAGCAAGGGTGTTAAATACAGCTTTGAAATTAATGCCAACAATGGTGATTTCGAAGAGTGGGATGTCAGTACAGGCGATGACACATGGGAAGAAAAATACTATAACGTACAGTAAGGCTTACGTTTACATCAAGCCCGAACTGATTAAATCAGATTTATATTCTACCTGACCCCTTCCTTACATGAACATGGCGCCAACCTCCAGCCGGCAAAGTGTTCATGTAAGGAAATTTTTATTTGAACAAAGGCAAACGGCAAGAGTGACAAGTATCGCTCGTAATATCATTTATCTTTCCGCATATATTGCAGAACAGCATGGAATCTTTTGACTTGTCGTATTTTTCGTAGGTGCCGAAAGCCATATGACACCGAACCCGGTCGCCGATATTGAAATAGTCGTACACAGCACGGTTGTCGGTATAGTTGAGCGTATGTTTCTTCCCGTTGTCTTCTGTCAAAACAAGGGTATAAACCGTCCTGTATCGGATGTAGCTGTCATCCTGGTCGCGTTCGATTTTTTGTTTGTGCCTCTTGTCGGTGACAGTTCCCTCCCACGTGCCGGATTTCATACGAGATATCCGCACAAGTCCGATCACCAGCATGAGCACCCCCAAGCCCACGCCGATAATGACGGCTTCGTTCAATGGCAGATCTTCCATAACATTACCCGCGATGAAAAATCCCACAGGGAAAGCGATCGTGAGGACTACAGTGAAAATCCAAGCCCCTTTTTTGTTTTTTGCGGCTCTTGCCAAGACCGCCGGTTCAAGATGCCGATTGGTCCAACCCACCAACGATTGCTGCCGCGCTTGTTGGAATCCGGAAACCGGTTGCCGCGTATCGCCTTGAACAGCTTGAACGGCATTCCCGCAAATCGGGCAGAAGCGGGCGCCTTCCGATACAGCGGAACCGCATTTTACGCAAAATTTACCCATATTACCCTCCATCTGGTATAGCTCTTCAATTGAATCATCATAATCAACGATTGACCATAGATCGGGAGTACCACTGCCTGAGATTTTTCTCTGTTTTTGGTGTTTCTTTTGTTTGCTATTCATCACAACCAGACAAAACACACCCACTACAAGCATAGCCAATTGTCCGAGGTTGGGTCTTGCGGTATCCTCCAACGTATTAATAAACGGAGCAAAAGAAAAATACCGAACCTTGTTGTCGACCGATACGGTTGTTGCGCTGCCGAGTTTTGTCAGGTGCCCTTCATAGATCCGGCCATTATCCGCTGTAAATGTATAATCAACATACCAGGTATAACGGAAATCGTTGACGGCGCCGAGCCGTTCTCCGCCATATCGGCGCGGCGATATGGAAGCCTGAGCCTGCGAACCCCAAATAAACAGCAGCAGATTGCCCAGCGCCATGATTATCAGTATGAGTCCGACAGCAGAAATAATGATGCGCCAGACCATGTTTTTCCGACGTGCCGTGCCCATTAATTAACCATCGCATATACATTTCTCATGAAGACAAACCGGCCTTCTTCAGTGGTTTTATATATTTCATATTTTACCAAAAACAGTTGTCTGTATAAAGATTATAATATTAAATTAAAAAACGGGTTAGCAGCAAATAAAGCAGCGGCCGGCTCATGACGGACCCTCCGTTATACTGAAATACAGTTCCTCAAGAGATTTTTCCTGCGACATTTCTTCCGGTCGGGTACGTGTTGCGGCAAATTTCCCTTCGACCATGATATGCGCGACATCCCAGTTGTTTTCAACGCTGTCGATCATGTGGGTGCTGATCAGCAATGCGCAGCCTTGGTCTTTCAATTCTCCAAACAGAATTTTCAGTTGCTTGATTGCATGGGGATCGAGGCCGACCATCGGCTCGTCAAAAACGATGACCTACGGTCGAGACAGCAAAGCACAGCAAATTGATAGTTTTTGCTGCATGCCCTTAGATAGGCTTTTGCCAAGATTATTTCTTTTATCCCACAGTTCGAATCTTTCCAGTAATTCTCTGGCGTAATTCTCTTCCTGCACACGGTACGCGCGTC
>JAAYNF010000037.1 GCA_012520975.1 Clostridiaceae bacterium
ACGATCCTTGTCCGTGTGGAAGCGGACGCAAAGCCAAGAATTGCTGTTTGCGATAAATGAGAGAAAAGATTGATTTTTTCTCACAAAAAGGGGCTTTCGAAAACAAAAGCCCCTTTACTGATCGATCATTTTTTACGGACGATTAGTCTCTGGGAGGAACGGAAGACTGGATGAAGTCTGCATACTTCTTCCGACGAGCTCTGTATTCGGGGGTCTTTTGGGTGTCCATCAGCTTGCTTTCATTTTGATAGATATCGTCCATGTGCTTTATCTTCCCTGAAAGTGTGGTATGCGCCAAGGGCAGGAGGGCTTCGTCAAAGGTGAAGGTGTACTTGCCGTCATCACAAGCTATTGCGCCTTCCATGCCGCAGACCTCACAGATCACCATGCCACGTTTGTCAAAGTAGAAATTGCGACTGTTGCAGATCGAACAGATACCGGGAAGACCGACATACTTGGCATTTTCAATGTCTTTGCAGGCTTTGGCCAGGTTAACGCCGATTTCGCGACAGCGGGCAACTGCGGCATCGTCCATCATGATGCCTTTGCTCCACTGAAAGACCTCTTCATCGATGACCTTCCACATGCCCGACATGGCTGCGCTGTTCAGATCGCTGGAAACCTTGGTGGTCCAGTCACTGCCGCCGATGGCGATATAGGCAACGGCCTTTTTCTTGAATTTTCGGGGATCCGGGCCGGGTTTGCCGGCTTTTTCAGCGAGCTGTTTGGCAACGGTGTTGGTTCCGGTGTCATGAGCCGGTCCGCACATACGATCCTGCAGGACATTAAAGAGCCCGGGTGCGGCTTTTTCAAAAACCGGAACGGCGAAGAGCAGGCCGTCGGCATCGAGAATCTTATCATCAATCCACTTGAAGTCGTCTTTGATGACGCAGTCACCGTTGCCGCCGGTCATCAGACTGGTGACACAGGCTATACAGCCGGTGCAAGGCTTAAGGTTCAATCTGTTGAGATTGATGAATTCGATCTCAGCACCCTGTTCCTGAGCGCCCATCAGTGCTTCCTTAACCATGGCATCGTTATTGCCGTTGATCGTGCCGCAAGATATTGCCAGAATTTTCATGATTAACCTCCAGATTTTGATTCTTGTATTTGATGAAAAACATCATGGCTTTTTAATAATTATACGATATTTCGCCGGATTTTGTCCATGCACTTAATTTTATTTGTTCCTATTTTGTTGTTTTGCTCTGAAAAATCAACGTTCCGGTTGGCGGATAAACCGTGTTCTCTCGCTGACCGGAGCAAAGAAGCGATTGCCAGAACGAGTTAGGATATATATTATATAGTGGTACGGCTCTTTTATAAACGAGACAAAATTAAAGCCGAAGGGGAAATGGATCATGAAATACACGGGTGTCACAGCCAGAGGCATTCTTACTCCGATTTTTCAGGAGGGGGACGATCTGGTGACGCTGATTGTTGACAGCCTGATCCGTGCAGCCGAACAGGAAAACTTCCTGCTCAATGACCGGGATATCATTGGTGTCACCGAGGCGGTTCTTGGACGCACGCAGGGCAATTATGCCACCTGCGGTCAGATCGCGTCGGATCTTGCCGACAAACTGGGAAACCAGACAATCGGTGTGGTTTTTCCGATTATGAGCCGTAATCGGTTTGCCATTCTGCTTAAAGCCATTGCCATGGCTGCCGACAAGGTTTATGTGCAATTTTCCTATCCTGCGGATGAGGTTGGCAATCGACTGATCGATCGTGAACAATTTGACCTATCAGGCATCAATCCCTATTCCGATCACATGAACGAGTCGGAATTTCGCGCCCTCTTTGACCACGATGCAACGCGACATCTTTTTACAGGCGTAGATTACATCGAACACTACAAGGAACAGGGTGATAATATTGAGGTCATTTTTTCCAATGATCCGACGCATATCCTTCGTTATACGAAAAATGTTCTGATCTGTGATGTTCATGCCCGGAATCGCACCCGGCGTTTGATTCAACAGGCCGGTGGCGAGCGGGTCTTCGGTCTGGATCAGATTCTGACCCGATCGGTTGATGGCAGCGGCTATAATCCCGAGTTCGGCCTGTTGGGAGCCAACAAAGCCACCGAGGACAAGGTTAAGCTGTTTCCGCGGGACGCGCATCTGTTCGTCAACGATCTGGCCGATCAACTGCTGCAAAGGACCGGCAAAAATATCGAAGTCATGGTCTATGGCGATGGTTGTTTCAAGGATCCGATCGGCGGGATTTGGGAGTTGGCCGACCCGGTGGTTTCGCCGGCCTATACACCGGGTTTGGAAGGGACGCCCAACGAGATTAAGATCAAATATTTCGCCGACAATGAACTCAGCGATCTGAGAGGCGAGGCGCTGGCGCAGGCGGTACGTGAACGCATCCGCAACAAAGATACGGATTTGGCCGACAGCATGGCCTCACAGGGAACCACCCCGCGCCGGATCACCGATCTGGTTGGCAGCCTTTGCGATTTGGTCAGCGGCAGTGGTGACCGTGGGACCCCGGTGGTGCTGATACAGGGCTATTTCACCAATTTTGCTACGATTTGACTCGGATATAGATGTGTTTGGAGGAGGCGTGGCCGGTCGGTCGCGCCTCGATTTCGAAACGACCGATGGATTTGATCATTGGGGTCAGTTTTTCAAAACCGAAATTTCGCGGGTCGAAGGAGGGTTGTTTTTTCAACAACAGGCTGCCGACTTCGCCCAAGTAAGCCCAACCGTTATCGTCTTCGACATCACGGATTGTTGTGGTAATCAGTTTGACGACATCCGGGCCGATCTTCCGGAATGTTGTTTTCTTTTTTGCTGGCTGCGAGGTTTGACGAACGGCAACTTTCTGGTCAGTATCGGCCGTCTGCTGGCCGGATTCGGATTCGGCTTCGGCCTGCATTCGCTCCTCAAGAATCTCCAGATAAATAAATTTGTCACAGGCCGCTATGAAAGCGTTGGGCGTTTTTTGCTCGCCGATGCCATAGACCGTTTTGCCGGCTTCGCGGAGCCGGATCGCCAAACGGGTGAAATCGCTGTCGCTGGAAACCAGACAAAACCCGTCCGCTTGTTCGGTATAGAGGATATCCATCGCATCAATGATCAGGGCGGAATCGGTTGAGTTTTTACCGGTGGTGTAGCCAAATTGCTGGATTGGTGTGATGGCATAGTCCAGCAGCAATGGTTTCCAGCCACTGAGGTTGGGCTTGGTCCAGTCGCCGTAAATCCGCTTGATGGTCGGATTACCGTAACGAGCGATTTCTTCCATCATGCCCTTGATATTCTGGTGGGAGATGTTGTCGGCATCAATGAGGACCGCCAGTCTGATTTCACTAATGTTTTCCTGATATTTTTCCACGGGATCACGCATCACTTTCTAATCTCAATAATACAGGCATTGCCGTAATTGCTAAAACCGGCATGGGTTAGGATGTGGTGTCAAAAACCGAGCTTGCCGCCGGTGCCAAAAAATCGATGAAGTCAGGGGGGAAGACAAATCGGAACAAAAGGAAGATGATCACGCCCAGAAACACAAAAACCCCCAATACAATCAAGAACGTCCACAGACAACCCAATGTGGCACCTTTGACCCGGGCGACGCGGCGGGCGCTTTTTTGCTCGGCGGTCAGCGGGTGACGATTCTTGGGGTTGGCGGAGTAAAGAAAATTACCGCATTTCGTGCAAACATTCTTGCTGTCGGGGTTGTCTGTACCGCATTTCGCGCATTTCATTACGGATTAACTCCTCAGTGGACAAATAAACTTACATCAATTATTCTTTATACACTATGATATCATGAAAGTACAGTTTTGCAGACGTTCGGGAGGACAAAACATGGATTATCGGGCATCAATCGTGCGGTGGCTGGCAGACGAAACCGGTGTTTTGTCTGAACAGATTGACGACTGGCTGGAGATTCCACCGCAGCCTGAATTGGGTGATTTCGCTCTTCCTTGCTTTCAACTGGCCCGCTCGCTGCACAAAGCCCCGTTGGCAATAGCCAAAGAGCTTGCCGAACAGGCATCCGTCTACCTCGACCGCAAGATCCAAGTACAGGTTGTCGGTGGGTATCTGAATTTTTTTATCGATCGCGCCAGCTATATCAGCCATGTTGTCACCAAAACCCTCAAGGCTGGGGAACAGCTCGGTGTTTCGGATGAAGGCGAGGGCAAGACCGTCATTGTGGAATTTTCCTCGCCCAATATCGCCAAACCCTTTCATGTCGGACATGCGTTTACGACGATATTGGGACATGCGCTTTATCGACTCTATGATCGCTTGGGTTATCGTGTCGTTCGTATGAACCATTTGGGAGACTACGGTACGCAGTTCGGCAAACTAATCGTTGCATATCGATTATGGGGTGATGAGACGGCCTTGCAGCATGAACCCATCAATGAACTTTTGCGGATTTACGTCCGTTTTCATGATGAAGCCAAGGATCGCCCCGAGTTGGAAAGCGAAGCGCGCCAAGCCTTTCGGAAACTGGAAGCCGGAGAAAAAGCCGAAAAAGAACTTTGGCAGCGTTTCAAGGATCTCAGTCTTCAGGAGTTCTCAGCCGTTTATCAAAGGTTGGGTGTGGAGTTTGACAATTACAATGGCGAAAGCTTTTACTCCGACCGGATACCGGAAGTCGTCGACCTGCTGCGCCGGCAAGGTCTCTTGGTCGAAAGTGAAGGTGCCCAAATTGTTCCGCTGGAGGAGTACGATCTGCCGCCCTGCATCGTGATCAAATCAGACGGTACCACGATCTATGCTTCCCGTGATTTGGCGGCTGTGCTCTACCGTATTGAGCGCTATCAATTTTTCAAAAATATTTATGTTGTCGGCAGTCCGCAGGCTCTTCATTTTCGCCAGGTTTTTGCGGTTCTGGACAAGGCGGGAATTCCTGAAGCCAAGAACTGCGTACACGTCGGATTCGGACTGGTCAAATTTCCCGATCGTAAACTGTCAACGCGAAGCGGTGATGTGATTCTTCTGTCTGACCTGTTAAATGAGAGCGTGGAGAAAACACTGACCACCATCCGCGAGAATGCCCAAATTCGACAGACCGACATGTCTGAAGAGGAAATGCAGAGCATTGCGGAGAAAATCGGTCTGAGCGCCGTTATCTATACCTTCCTAAGAAACAGCCGTGAACGCGACATCGTCTTTTCCTGGGATGAAATGCTGGATTTTGATGGCGACTCGGCTCCTTATGTTCAATATACCTATGCGCGTGCTCGCAGTATTCTGCGCAAGGCGGAAGAAGCCGGTCTGTTGTCGAAACAAATTGAGTCTCCGGCGGTTTTGGATCATGATGATGAGTTTGCTCTGGCCAAATTGTTGGACGGTTTTACTGAGGCCATTCGCCGGGCTGTTGCCTTGAATGAGCCCTACATATTGGTTCGCCAAGTCACCTCCTTGGCCAGAACATTCAACAAATATTACAACAGCGAATCTATTCTGGGTACGGCCGACCCGGTGGTGCGTGCCGCGAGACTCCGGCTTTTGCAGGCCGTATGCCTTGGAATTCGAACCGGATTGGATTTGGTCGGGATTACGGCTGTCGAACGGATGTAATGATCATGGATTCTTGGCATAAAGCAGATTTTGACCAACTCAAATACCAAAGGATTGATTTTGAATATGTCGCCGGCGAACTACGGCGGACGCGTTTGCGCCTGCGCCTGGCATCCAATCCTCTTGTCGCCGAGCAGGCCGTGTATGACATGCAGGCCGCCCTGCGGCTGTATCGCACCCATTCCGCTCTTGCCAGAATTCGCCATGATCTGAGGAGCGATGATCCGTATTATGCCGGTGAACAGGCCTATTACGATCAAGCCGACGCGCAAATATCCTTGCAGGTGCAAAGCTTCTATACTACCTTATTGAATTCAAGACACTGCGCCGATCTGGAGACCAAGTTCGGTCAATTGATGATCCGCAAAGCCGAGAATCTCAAAAATATCATCCGGCCGGCGGCGGTTGAGAACGTGGCAGAGGAAAATCGCCTGCAGTCGGCTTATCTGCAAATGGTCTCGACCGCAACCGTTGTTGTTGACAGTCAGATCTTGCCATTGACCGGTTTAGGGCCGCTCCTGCAGTCACCGGACAGGATAACCCGGGTACTTGCCCACCGTGCGGAGGCCGACTGGTATCAGGATCATTCGGAAGACCTTGACGACCTGTTTGATCAGTTGGTCAACGCGCGATCGGCGCTCAGCCGCAAGGTTGGATTCCGCTCGTTTGCGGATTTAGTCTATAGGCGTCTTGAGCGGTTTGATTATTCTCGGGTCGAAGTAGAGACCCTGCGCCAAGCTGTTGTGCGCTATGTAGTTCCCTTGACTTCGGAAATTCGCTATCAGCAGCGCCGGCGTCTCGGTCTGGAGCGTTTGTACTATTACGATTTACCCTGTTATCTGCCGTCCGGAAATCCACGGGTGCTTCTCCCGGTGAATCATTGGCCGGCGGATTGTGAGCAGATTTTGACTGAGATTGCGCAGAAACGGCTTCCTTTTTTTCAAAATCTGATCGATCGGTCATTCTTTGATCTGGATGCCAGAGCCAATAAGGTGCCGGGGAGCCAATGTTCGACCGTTATCAATGCCGGATTACCGTTTATCCTGATGAATGCTTCCGGAACCGCCTTTGATGTATCAACCTTTTTTCATAACGTAGGGCATACATACGGAGCCGTACGGGGTCTAAAGGATCTGACGCTTCTTGAGTATTTGCAGCCAACGTCTGACGTGGGTGAGATTCATGCAACCGTCATGGAATATCTGAGCTATCCATATCTTGAGGTATTTTTTGGTAATGATGCATTGGATTATACAATGATGCACATGAGCGAAGTTTTGCTCATGCTCCCTTATTGGTGCATGGTTGATGAGTTTCAATATGCTGTTTATGACCAGGCAAATCTGACTTCCCTGGAGCGCCGGCAGATTTGGCGCGAATTGCAGGGAATCTATCAGCCCGATCTTGATTACGATCAAGAGCCGTATTACACCGAAGGCAATGCTTGGCAAAAAGACGCGCACATCTACGTGGCGCCTTTTCATTCGTTCGATCATGTTCTTGCTCACTTGGCGGCGCTGGACGTCTGGCAAATCAGCCTGAATGCGCCGGATGATGCGTGGCGCATGTACGAGAAACTTTGCGGCCTTAGTGGCCGGGATACTTTTGCGATGCTTCTCGAAAGAACCGGTATTGCATCGCCCTTTGACAGCGACACGATCAAGCGACTGGCTTATGCCGCCAGCAGCTTTTTGGATTTATGACCGATCTGCCGTCAGCTTTTATAGCCGAAATGCAACAGCTGTTTGCTCGGTTCGGTTTTCAGCACGAATGGCCGGCATTTGTTGCGTCATTTTCTCAACCCGCAGCTGTCGGCCTGCGTGCCAACACACTTAAAATCGCTGCCGAAAAGCTGTCTTCCGTCCTGCCGATCCGGGGCGAAGAAGTCAAGTCGGTACCGTGGTCACCGGATGGTTTTTACCTGCCGGCCGGTTTTCGGCCGGGACGCTTGCCGGAACATTCGGCCGGGCTTTTCTACATTCAGGAACCCAGTGCCATGTTGCCGGCGGCTGTTCTTAACGCCAAACCCGGTGAGCGTATTTTGGATCTGTGCGCTGCGCCCGGAGGAAAAAGCACAAAAATAGCCGCTGATTTACAGGGTGAGGGGCTATTGTGGGCCAATGAAATTTCAGCCGAGAGAACCAAGGCTTTGTTGCACAATATCGAACGGATCGGCTGTCGGAACAGCCTGATAACCCGAGAAACACCGGAAAGGATGGCGGCGCTTCTGCCGGAATATTTTGACGCGGTATTGGTTGATGCGCCCTGCTCGGGTTCCGGAATGTTTCGCCGTGATCCGAATGCCAGAGAAAGCTGGCTTCAATTTGATCGATTGTATTATGCGACGCTGCAACGTGACATTTTACGCTCTGCATGGACCATGTTGCGGCCGGGCGGACGTTTGGTCTACTCAACGTGCACTTTTTCGCTGGCCGAAAATGAAGAAGTGGTCGCTTGGATGCTGGAAACATATCCGGACTGTCGGATTCAGCCTATTTCCAAACCGGCCGGAGTTGACGATGGACTGCCGCTCACAGCGGAGATGATGGGAACAGCGCGGATTTGGCCCCATCGGACGGCGGGTGACGGGCATTTTTGCGCTTTGCTTGACAAGGTTGAGCGGGACGGTCGGAATGAGACGGAGTCGATTGATCCCGAAGCATGGGAAAAAAAGTCAAACTTTGATGAATCATGGGAGGAAAAGGCTGCTTGGGAAGCTTTTGACCGTTTTATCGTGGAGACCTTGGCTGTTGATCGGCTTCCCTTGTTCGTTGCGGCGATGAACCACGGAAGCTTACGTTATGATTGTGGCCGATTACATCTCTTGACAGCAGGACTTCAAGTGCCGGTCGGTCTTTGCAAAGTCAAAACCGGGCTCTTTCTTGGTCAAATACGTCGATTAAGGGGGCAACGGGTTGTTTTTGAGCCTTCCCATGCGTTTTTACTGAGTCTGACTGCCCCCGACTTTTCCCGAACCGCATCTGGCTCATCGGATTCTGACCTGATTCGCCGCTATCTGAGGGGGGAGACCACCACCGGCCCGGCGGATGGGATGTCGGAGCCCGGTTATCATGGTGCTGTACTGCTCAAACATGGGGAATGCCGCTGGCCGCTGGGCTGGATCAAAACCATGCCGGGCAACCAGATGAAAAATTTATACCCACAAGCCTGGCTCCGGCTAATATAGGAGAGGTGATAGGTTATGGAGGTCGTTTTGGCAACCGCCAATGAAGACAAGGCCAAGGAAATACGGGAAATCCTGCCGGACGACACCATCCGTTTTCTGACACTGACCCAAAGCGGTTTTGTTGGTAAAATCGTCGAAACCGGACAATCCTTTACGGAAAATGCGTTAATTAAAGCCAGAACGGTTCACAGCCAAATCGGCGGCTATGTTTTGGCTGATGATTCCGGCCTTTCCATCGATGTTTTGGGCGGTGCGCCCGGGATTCATTCCGCCCGGTTTGCCGGTGAAAATGCCGATTATCCGGAAAAAATTGCTAAACTATATAAACTGTTGGCGCCTTGGCCGCCTGAAGAGTGGCTGGCCGGCTTTGTCTGCGTGATGGCGCTGGTTCGGCCGGATGGCCGGGAGAGCATTGTTTGTGGCGAATGCCGCGGCCAAATTGCGCCGTTTATGCGGGGCGATAATGGATTTGGTTATGATCCGATATTTTTATTGCCGGATCGCGGCTTAACCATGGCCCAAATTTCTCCCGAAGAGAAGCACCGAATTAGCCATCGCGGACGTGCCTTACGACAGATAGCCGAATTGTTGAGGGCCGAGAGCGTCGGGAAAAAAGATTGATATAATGCTTAAATATTGTGGCTTGACCATGGCTTATTGACCATGCTATATTATCCTGTACGGACGAATGTGTTCTGACCAAGGACAATTAAGGAGGGAGCATGATGGCAGACAGTGAGTTTTTTCTGGTTAAATCAAATGTGCTGCCCGAGATTTTTGTCAAGGTTATGGCGGTCAAACGCTTGCTTAGCGCCGGAAAGGCTGAATCGATTAATGAGGCTGTGCAGCGAATCGGATTGAGTCGAAGCGCATATTACAAATATAAAGACGCGGTTCTGCCTTTTTACGAGTCTTCTCGCGGACGACCGGTCACGCTGATTTTTGCTGTGGAAAATTTTCCCGGCATCTTGTCGGGAATCATCAATTGCATGGCCAAGGCAAAGGCCAATATTCTGACCATCAATCAAAACATCCCAATCAATGGATTGGCGGACGTGTCTATCTCCATTGAAACCGATCGGATGACAGTGGATCTGGAGCATCTCTTGGATGATCTGAGTCGGATATCGGGTGTTCGATCGTATCGGATATTGTCTAGGGATTAACGGAGGAATTATGATCGAAATTGCTATTCTGGGGTATGGTGTGGTTGGATCCGGTGTGGCTGAGATCTGCCGAATGAATCGGTCGGTTATTCAAAATCGCATCGGCCGGTACATTCATGTAAAGAGAATTCTCGATATCCGAGATTTCCCGGACGATCCGTTTGCCGATCGCATGACCAAGGATGCTGACCTTATTTTTAGCGATTCGGCTATTCAGGTGGTTGTTGAGACAATCGGTGGGGCTGAAATCGCCTATGAGCTGACCCGCCGTGCTTTACAAAGCGGCAAGCATGTGGTGACGTCAAACAAGGAGCTGGTAGCCGCATTTGGCCCGGAGTTGATGCTCTTGGCTCAAGAAAATAATGTCAAGTATTTGTTTGAGGCCAGTGTCGGCGGCGGCATTCCCATTATCCGCCCACTCAGCAAATGCTTGGCCGCTAATGTCATCGAAGGCATAGCCGGCATCTTGAACGGCACGACCAATTTTATCCTGACCCGAATGGAGCAGGACGGGATTGATTTTGCCGGTGCCCTGACCGAAGCCCAATCACTCGGCTATGCTGAGCAAGATCCGGTCGCAGATGTCGATGGGATCGATGCCTGTCGCAAAATTGCCATTCTTGCCAGCATCGCGACCGGTCAGTATATTGACAGCACTTTGATTTATACCGAGGGCATAAGAAACATCACGAGTGAAGATATGGCCTATGCCTTCCGGCTGGGCTGCAAGCTTAAATTGATCGGACGATATCAGCGTCTGCCGGATGAGACCTGCAGGTTGATCGTTGCCCCGATGTTTGTGCCCCGAGACCACCCGATCGCGGTTGCCGACGGTGTTTTCAATGCCATTCTGGTTGATGGCAATGCGCTGGGCGAGGCGCTGTTTTATGGGCAAGGTGCCGGGCGATTACCGACCGCCAGCGCCGTTGTAGCCGATGTCATTGAATGCGCTTTGTCAACAGAGTCGATCTCTCGGTCAGCTCCTTGGCGCAAATCTGACCGGACTCTTATCCGAGCCCATGATGCTTGCCAGGTCTGCGCCCTCGTTCGTCTGGATCGATCGGTCTCGGTCGACTCGATCCGAGAGACCTTGAAAAAAACCAGCATTGAGTGGCTGGAATCAGCAGCCGAAGGCGAATTGGCATTCGTGGCCGGCGCCGATGGGGAACTGACCGAATCTGATCTTGAACTGGCGCTTTCGGCTTGGCCGGGCAAGGTTGTCAATCGGATTCGCCTTTATTGACGAGGCAGCATCAGGTAAAAATTATTGATGGGATAAGTTCAAATTCGATAATCCCTATGCTATAATGTAGCCATAATATTGATCAATATATTGGCATAACAACGCAATATGCTTTTTATGCGTTGGTCTGCCCTATTGATTCAGAGGGAAGCGGATGAGTTCTGGCGACAGTCAATTCAGATATCTATCTCAATTAATGGACGGTATCGTAACCGATATCGGACGGTTTCTCGACCATTTACCGGTAGCCGGTTTTATATTGAATCGGGATGGCACGGTTTTGGTATGTAACGAGCGGGCGGCAAATTTTTTAACCATCGATTCCGAGTCGCATGCGTGTTCCGGCTCGTCTATTCGTGTCAGCCCATCCTGTCGAGCGGATCTGGCCGCCCATCTGAACGAAGTCATCACAAACAAAGAGGAACACCTGCTTGATATTCGAATATTGCTTGACGATGGTCAGGAAATACCGGCGCGCTTGGTCAGCAAATCGTTGACCCCCGATAGCGATTTGTGCCTTTCGATCCTGATTGAATTGGAATACCGGAAGGACCATGTTCGTATACTCAGTCACTTGGCCTATTATGACGCTTTGACCGGCCTTCCCAATCGACTGCTCTTTAACGATCGCCTGCGCTGGGCCATCAGCGATGCACGCCGCCGTAAGGAACAGCTGGCGGTTATGCTCATTGATCTGGATGATTTCAAGAATGTCAATGACACCTTAGGACATAGCGCCGGCGATCAAGTGCTCAAGGCGGTTTCCGCCAGAATGCTGGCCTGTTTGCGTGAAACGGATACGCTGTCGCGTCTGGGTGGCGATGAGTTTACCGTCCTCATGCAACATGTTGTCGAGGTCAAGGATGCCGCCGCCACAGCATATCGATTACTGGATACCATTCGTCAGCCCTTTGAGATTCAAGATACATTCGTAACGGTGACCGGTAGCATCGGAATCTGTCTCTATCCCGATGACGGAGATTTAGCGGACACCCTGATTCGTAACGCCGATATCGCCATGTATCGGTCCAAATCCAGCGGCAAGAATCGGGTGGCTTTCTTTAATGAGTCCATGCGAGATTCGGTTGATCGTAAAAATGATCTGGAGCGTCGTCTTCGCAAAGCCATTCAAGAGCGTCGATTAAATCTTCATTATCAGCCGATTGTGCATAGTTCCACCAAAAAAATCATTGGACTGGAAGCTCTGTTGCGTTGGGACAGCGGCAACGAAGGGGTTTTGCCCGCCGGTCAATTCATCCAAATCGCGGAAAAACTGGGATTGTGCTCAATTTTCAGCGATTGGGCGTTGCTTACTGCCGGTCAACAACTAGGCAAATGGATGGATAACAATTTAATCAGCGCCGATGATGATTTCCGCCTGTCGATCAATGTTTGCGCCGATCAATTGGCCGATCCGGAATTTCCCTCGCGTATTGGCTCGGTGCTTGACCAAAACAATTTACCGCCAAGTCTCCTGGCTTTGGATCTGGCCGAAGAGGTTATCCAATTGGGCAACTCACAGGCGAAAATCAATATGTTGAAACTGCATGAAATGGGCATTGCCCTTAATCTGGATGACTTTTCTCAGGCTTTCCCGACACTGCAAGAAGTCAGCGACATCCCGTTTTTCTCGCTGAAATTAGATCAGAACGTCGTGCCTGCTCTTCTGGATAATCCAAACGGCGAACACATTCTCAAAGCCCTGGTCGTCCTAGCGCATCAGCTCGGCTTTATCGTTGTGGTCGAAGGCGTCGAAGACGAAGATGCCGGCGAATGGTTTCAAACTCATGGTTGCGACGGCCTCCAAGGATATCACTATAGCCGGCCGCTGCCGGCATCTGAGATGGAAACGCTGCTCAAAAACCAGCAGTGATGGGTTAATCCAACTGATTTCTCTTATATTGAGCGTACAAGTATTCCAAGCGATGCATGGCATCGTCCATTTCCAGTTGAAGATCGGCGGCCCTGCGCAGGTTCTTGGCATCCAGAGCCTGCCTTATTTCGTTAAACAGACAGACCCGTTCCTGGGTATCTTTAGCCAGATGGCGGCGCAGCTCGTCTATTTCGTGCCACAGTTCATCATCGTACGCCGAAGGCATATGGATTCTGTTGCAAGTTCGGACGCGGGTAAGGTTGTGTTGTAAAATTCGCTCGCGCAACTCCAGCTCCCACGTATCCAACATGGCCTTTGAGTAAGATGATATGATCCGGTTGGTGAAGACGTCGCCGAGGCATAGAATTTGGAGTCCTTCTTTTTGACTGAGCAGGCATCGAAGGGTTTCATAGACCGAAGCAGGGGGCTTGCCGAACAGACGATCCCGTTCGGCTTCCGTGTATCGGGCAAACACGTCCTCTTCGCTTCGGTACATACGGTCGACCAGCAGATATTCTGACGGTTCACCGGCTTCTTTACAAAACTCCCGCTCCAGTTCGCCTGGGGTCCGATTTGACCGGACGGCATAGGCAATGCCGTCCAGCATGCATTGGTACATAGAAGCCAGCGCAGCGTAGGCATTGGTGTGTGGGCTGGGAGACCGTACTTCAAAACGAGTGGTCAGGGGGTTTTCCTCGCTGCGAATCAGACCCAGCAGAACCGTCCGATTGCGGGATGGGGTTTCAACGTCGCGTCCCAGAGAGGCCACAGCATGGGTCGGAGCTTCAAATCCCGGTTTCAACCGATTAAATCCATCGTTCGTGACCGTGATGAAGGGACTGATGATCGTGCCATAATGCTTCATAAATCCCATGAGCGCGCCCCAGCCGATCTCATTCAGAAAATCCGCATGGTAGTCTGCCGGAGAGAACAGGTTGATTTTCCGACCGTCCAGCAGCTCGGCTACGGCGTTGATATGGATATGTTCGCCACTGCCGGCAACGCCTTCAATCGGTTTGGCCATAAAGGTTGCTTCCAAGCCGTGCAAACGGAAAATCTCTTTAATAAAAATCCGGGCAAAAAGCTCATTGTCAGCAGCTTGAACCGCCGGTGCGTAGTGCCAGTCGATCTCCAGCTGTTCCATGATATGGTCCAGATTACCGCCGCCGGTCAGCATGGCCTTGACCCCGCCGACTTCCTTATGACCCATCTCCGGTTTCAGGCCATAAAGCTCCAATATATCAATCGATTGCTCAAGGGCCGTTCGCACAATTCCTTTGGTTCTTTTCCAGTATTGTTCCTTCAATCCTTGCGAAATAGATAATTGTTCCCGGTTGTACTCTTGCTCTGGAGTCCGGACCCAGAATTCCAGCTCGGTGGCAACGGTCAGCGAGATATCAACAATATCCTCCGGCTGCATTGCCCACTGTGCGCAGAGGGCGGGACGTTCCGACAACAGTTGCTTCATTTCCTGACCGAACCGATCACAGGCTCGCTTCAGCAATGCCCGGGAGCAGACATATTGCCCGTTGTGCGACAAAAATGCCGGAATACGCAACGTACCGCAGGGCATGCGGCTGGTCAGGTCCACGTTTTCATAATTGTAATCAACAAACCAGTTAACCGAAGAGTCGGCTATCAGATCGACTTTACCGTCATTGAGCGTGGCGATTCCCGGCAGGACGACCGATGAACCATCGGTCTGGACACCACCATGCAGGTAGTTGTCAATCTGTTCCAAGAAAAGGTTGACCGGAATTTTTTCATCCGTATCGTTGCCGGCCAAATCGATGCCGGCCAATGAAACAAAACGAACCTCGGGATGGTTGGTCAAGAGACGGGTGATCATGTCAACCGAGTGGCAATCGCGAGGAATGACATACAGTAAATCGGGCTGGATGGCGAAAGCATTACGGATCATGTCATACTCCTCCTTGCGATTGGGGAACGGGTGTCATCTCTCAATATTGTAGCCCAAGGGCACCAAGAGTCAAGGAAAACAACCGAAAACATTGGAGACAGGTCTGCTATCAAGGTTAATTCGTTGAACAATCGATCATTGACATGTTATACTTGGTCTTGTGCGCAGACCATCGCTTTATCGGATGCGCGCGCATGATCTATTCTTGAAAAGGAGCGTTTTCATGAAGCTCAGCGACTGTGTTCGAGTGCTCGAAGCCGAGGTTCTGGTTCCGGCGGAGGATATGCAAATGGAGATCAAAGTGGCCTGCGGGGCCGATTTGATGAGCGATGTCATGGCTTTTGCCTGCGCCAAGAACGAAGTCATGTTGACCGGGCTGGTCAACCCCCAAGCCATCCGAACCGCCGAAATGATGGATGTTCGGGTTATCGTTTTTGTCCGGGGCAAGCGACCCACCGATCTGATGCTAAAAATGGGCCGTGACAAGGGCATCTGCATCCTGAGCACCCCTTTGCCGATGTTTTCGGCCTGCGGCGTGCTTTATCAAGGCGGCGTCCAAGGTAAGGGGGGATGACCGCTGAAACCTGTTAAGCTTACTTATCCGATCCGGGATTCAGATTTCATTTTGGCAGGCGAGGCCTCCAGTATGACCAAAAAAGCGCTGACCCGATTGGGAGTGTCTCCGCAGGTCGTCAAGCGCGCCGCCATTGCCATGTATGAAGCCGAGATCAACGTGGTCATTCATGCCAACGGCGGAACCGCCGAGGCCGAGATCTTTCCGGATCATATACGCATCTGTGTGCTGGACAATGGCCCCGGCATTCCTGATGTTGATCTGGCCATGCAGGAAGGATGGTCGACCGCGCCGGACACGGCCAGAGAAATGGGATTCGGAGCGGGAATGGGCCTTCCCAACATTAAAAAAAATGCGGACGAAATGTCCATTGATACTCGTATCGGGGAAGGTACGAAAATAACAATTATTATTCGATTCTGACCATCGTTGATGGACCGGGAGGTATGAATGTCCAAATTGCACGCCGTCCGCCTGAATCGTGATCTGTGTATGGGTTGCACGAATTGCATCAAGCGTTGTCCGACCGAAGCCATACGCGTACGCGATGGTAAGGCCGTCATTTTTGAAGATCGCTGCATCGATTGCGGTGAATGTATCAGGGCCTGTCCGCACCATGCCAAAAGCGCCGACATGGATCCTATGAGCCGCTTGGCGGAATATAAACGAACCGCGGCGTTGGCTGCTCCTTCGCTTTACACTCAGTTTGGTCCTCCGGCCACACGGGAGATGATTCTGGCGGCTTTGCAGGGGATCGGATTTGATGAGGTCTACGAAGTGGCGCTGGGCGCCGAAATTGTCTCACGAAAAACGGAGGAGCTGTTGGAGACAACCGATGACGGCGCGCCCCGTCCTTTGATTTCTTCCGCCTGTCCTGCGGTTGTTCGCCTTGTCCAAATGAAATATCCCGGCCTGATTCCGAACCTGATATCTTTTGATTCGCCGATGGAGATAACCGCCCGCTTGGCGCGCAAAGAAATCATCGCGCGAACCGGTCTGAAAAACCATGAAATCGGTTTGTTTTTTATCAGCCCTTGTCCGGCCAAGCGCACCGCGATCTACAATCCGATCGGCCGGACAACCAGTGACGTGGACGGCGCGATCGCCATCTCCGACGTTTATCCCCTGATTTTGGCCCAGCTGGAAAAATCAGTTGATGCCAAACCGATCGGTAAAGACGATCTACAGGCCGGTGAATGTGGTTTGCGCTGGTCGGCGGCCGGCGGAGAGGCCCGGGCACTGAACATTGAGCGATATCTTGCGGTCGATGGCATCCACAATGTAATCGCCATTTTGGAAGAAATCGAAAATGAGCGCTTAAAAGATATTGATTTTATTGAGGCCAACTCCTGTATAGGCGGTTGTCTGGGCGGACCGTTGACTGTTGCCAACCGGTTTTCCGGGAAATCAAGACAACGTGCGTACATTAAAGCCGCCCAACATATGCCGAAAGACTATCCCGCCAAACGAGCTGCCTGGGAAAGTGCGATCGGCGATATTTCCCTGCCGGATCAGCTGGAAGCCAATCCGGCTCTGCAACTGGACGATGATATTACGCAGGCATTGCTTAAATACGAACAGATGAACGAAATTGCCGAACGACTGCCCGGGCTTGATTGTGGTGCTTGTGGCGCTCCAAATTGCGAGGCTTTGGCTGAGGATATCGTTCATGGCGAAGCCACGGAAGATGCTTGCATTGTCTTGCTCAAGGAACGCCTTGCTCAAGAAAAGCTGATTCACGGCGAGAAAGGAACCGACCATGCCGAAAAGTCTGACGGTTGATAATTTGTTGACTCTTTTTCCCTGTCGGCAACTGAACCGAGGCGGTGACCAGATGAGACAGATTGCCGGCGGATATGCCTGTGATTTGCTAAGTTGGGTGATTTCACGGGCCGGTGAAACGGATGTCTGGCTGACCATCCTCAACAGTATGAACGTCGTGGCGGTCGCTTCGTTGGCGGATTGCGCCTGCGTTATGTTGACCGAAGGTGTCGCTATGGATCAGGCTGTGTTGGACAAGGCCGACGAACAGAATGTCGCAATATTATCAACCGATCTGACGACCTGGGAAGCATCGGCGGCCTTGGCTGAGTTATTACAATTAAACCGATGATTTTTCAATGTGACTTTCACATCCATTCTGTTTTATCCCCCTGTGCCGATGCCCTCATGACACCGGCTAATATCGTTAATATGGCTCGTTTGCAGGGGTTGGACGTGATCGCCGTCACCGACCATCAGAGCTGCGGTAATTGCGCCGCAACCATGGACACAGCCAAAAAACTGGGCGGCCCCTTGGTCATTCCCGGTTTGGAAGCCGAAAGCGCCGAAGAAATCCATCTGATCTGTTTGTTTCCCGATTTGGATGCCGTGCAAAAAATGACCGACCTGATTCGTCTCCATTTGCCTCCGATCGCCAATCGTCCCGATATTTTTGGCGATCAGATTTATTATGATGCCGATGATCAGCCGAGGGGAACCGAAGAGATTCTTCTGATGCAGGCCTGCGGGCTCAGCGTTGACGAAATCGCTGATCACGCCGTTGCGCTCGGCGGTGTTTGTCTGCCGGCGCATATTGATCGATCATCCTACAGTCTGCTGGCTGTTTTGGGCGGCGTTCCGCCACGATTTATGGGAACCACAATGGAAATATCCGCGCGAATCGATCCCGAGGATTTTCTGGCCGCTCATCCAGAGCTGGCCGGATGCCGGCTGATCCGCAATTCTGATTCCCATAACCTTGTTGATCTAGCTACGTCAGGATGGCCGCATGATATTCAACTTTCCGGCCCGCAATTGACCGCGCGTGATGTAATCAGATCGTTGGGCGGACCGCCGTAATATTTTCTCCAATTCATGCCCGCCACATGCCCGCCGAGAGGGAATAGGGTTTGTTGTGAGTTGTCGGTCGTCGTGCTATAATGAACGGAACAAATCGAGAAGTGAGAGAGCGGATGCACGACCTGTCATTGCATCTATTGGATATTGTTCAAAATTCCATCAAGGCCCAGGCCCGTCTTGTACAAGTGTTTATTGCCGGCGATGAGGCAACGGATCAGCTCACCCTGACGGTTGTTGACGATGGAAAGGGAATGAGTCCGGATCAATTGGCCCTTGCGTCAGATCCGTTTTACACCACCAGAACGACCCGCTCTGTTGGACTTGGACTTCCGCTTCTCAAGGAATTGTGCGAAATGACCGGAGGCCGGCTTCTGCTTGAATCGCAGCCGGGACAAGGAACCAGGCTGGAAGCCCGTATGAGTCTATCGAGCATTGATCGGCCGCCGTTGGGTGATTTGGGCGCTACTTGGTCGGTCATACTGTCTGCTGCCGGTTCCGACATCGATTTTGATCTGCAAATGTGTTCAAACGGCCGGCAACGAATGATGCAAACATTGGAATTACGTCAGGTGCTGGGTGATGTTCCGCTGGGGGAGCCGGCTGTACTTTCATGGATCAGAGATTTTGTTGCGGAAATGCAACAGGAAATATTTGGAGGTATTCATAGATGAAATCATTAGCGGAGCTTGAGGCGATCCGAGAGAGGGCAAAAGCTGACATGGCGGGTCGTACCGAGGGCGGGCGCAAGGTCGTGGTTGGTATGGCAACCTGCGGCATTGCGGCCGGGGCTCGTTCGGTGATGAATGTTTTGGTTGAAGAGGTTCGTACTCGCCAACTCAAGGATGTGGCGGTCACGATGACCGGCTGTATCGGTGTTTGCCGCCTGGAGCCGATCGTTGAGATTATTGAACCGAACGGTGAACGCATTACTTATGTCAAAATGGATGAGGCCAAGGCGCGACGGGTTGTGGTTGAACATCTGGTCAACGGCCGGGTGTGCCAAGACCTGACCATCGGGGCGGCCGAAGCCGAGGACTGAGAATCCTATAACAGCTGATTTGGCAACCGAACAGTACAGGGGCTTTGCCGTGCTTTTTCCGCACCTACGCCAAAGCCTATATTTTGAGGAGTAACGGTGAATCTGAGGATTATTCTTGAGTCGCTAAAATTTTATAAAATGAAATCAGAGAGGACGATTCAAGGATGGTTCATCGTTCTTTATTGTCTGAACCTTTTGATCTATCTGTTACCGTTTGTCGATACTGACTTTAGCGGATATTTCGCTTATCTGGAATCCATGCTGAGCGGGCATATGCCTCCGGATTCTTTTTTTTCACTCTTGACAACCGGCAATTGGTTTTTCCTGGGCCTGTCGTTTTTGCTGAAGCTGATCGGTGCGTTTTTCTTCATCATGTATGCGACATTATTTGTCGGTCAGAACAGTGGTATGAAGCCTCGCGATTCATTCAAGAAATGCATTTCTGCTGTGCCGCGATTCCTGTTGCTGCTGGTTTTGCTGTTGTTGCTGAGCGTTGTTTCGGCCTGTGTTGCCTTTTTGCCACTGTTGGCATTGATCGTTGTGCTGTATTTTCTGCCCTTGAATATGACACTGGAAAACCGTCCTTTGCGCATTGCGTTGGAAAAAAGCTTTCGGGATTCCCGTCAGGTTCGGTTTTTCATTTTTCTTAAGGTTATCCTGCTTGCCTTGCTTTTATCTCTGCCACGGGGTCTGGTCCTATCTTTTGTCCCCGACTTGGTTCTGCCGTACGTCATGGTTGCGACCTTCTTCACTGTTTTGCAATTGTTTGCTCAGGCTAGGTTGATGGGTATGCTTTACTTGCTTCTTGTCAAGAAAGAGCCGGGTGTGCTACCATCTAAGCCTGAAAAATGAATCGACAAATAATATTTCTACTGTCTTTTACCAAGATTGTCCGGAGGTGTCTAGAATGAAAAAAAGAGAAGAGATTCTTAACCTGCTTGAACGAAATGCCAAGTTGACGGCGGCGGAAATTGCTGTCATGATCGACCGGCCGGTTGAGGAAGTTGAAGCGACGATTGCCTTGTTGGAAGATTCAAATATTATTTTGGGCTACAAAGCCTTGATCAATTGGGAAAAAACCGCAGATGTTCCGGTTACGGCACTGATCGAGGTTCGGGTTACACCGCAACGGGACCAAGGCTTTGACAGTATCGCCCAACGCATTTGCAGTTTTCCTCAGGTCAAGGACTGTTACCTTATGTCCGGAGGTTTTGATTTAATGGTTACCATTGAAGATGCCAGTCTCAAGGAAGTCGCTACGTTTGTTTCGGAAAAGATCGCGCCGTTGGATGCGGTTGTTTCGACCGGAACCCACTTCATTCTCAAGAAATACAAGATGAACGGAACGGAGTTTTCTGATAAGGACGATGATCTCCGAGAGGCGGTTGTTTTATGAATCTAAACGATTTCCTGTCCGACAGTTCCAAAAGAATTCCGCCGTCCGCCATACGTCGTTTCTTTGATCTGGCCAACGAGATGAAAGGGGAGGTCATTTCCCTTTCCATCGGGGAACCTGACTTTGTTACACCGATTGATATCCGAGAGGCCGGTATTCTTTCCCTCGAACAAGGAAACACACATTACTCACCAAATCAGGGTTTTATTGAGCTGAGGGAGGCGATCAGTGATTACATGCAGCGTCGTTTTCAGCTTCAATACAATGCCTCACATGAAATCGTGGTCACGGTTGGCGGCAGTGAAGCCATTGATCTTTTGATTCGGGCCGTGGTCAATCCGGGCGATGAGGTGATCATCCCCGAACCTTGTTTTGTTGCCTATAAGGCTTGCGTGCTGCTGGCGGGCGGGATTCCGATTACGATTCCCTGTCGACAGGAAGATGACTTTAAATTGCGTCCGGAACAACTGCAAGCAGCCTTGACGCCAAGAACAAAACTGGTTGTTTTGGGTTTTCCCAATAATCCGACCGGTGCCGTTCTGGAAAAAAGCGAGGTCGAGGCTCTGGCGGAAGTGCTCCGCAATCAATCGGTTCTGGTGCTTTCCGATGAGCTTTATGCTGAATTGACCTATGAACCTGCGTCCCATTACTCGATCGCCGCTGCCGCCGGTATGCGCGATAAAACGGTTGTCATCAACGGTTTTTCCAAGGCTTTTGCCATGACCGGCTGGCGCATCGGTTTTGCCTGCGGTCCTCAAGAATTGATTGCGGCTATGAATAAAATCCACCAGTACGCAATCATGAGCTCGCCGACCACGGCTCAGGAAGCTGCGCTTGCGGCTCTGAGGAACGGCGAAAATCATGTTATCGTTATGCGTGAGGAGTACAATCGGCGGCGCCGCTATGTGGTTCAGGCCTGCCGTGATGCCGGTTTGGATTGCTTTGAACCTCTCGGGGCATTTTATGTTTTCCCCGATATTCGCCCGACCGGCATGACGTCATCAGCCTTTTGCGAAACCTTTCTCAGCGAGGAGAAGGTGGCCATCGTTCCCGGCAATGCCTTTGGCGATTGCGGGGAGGGGTTTGTTCGCATCAGCTATGCCGCGTCGATGGATAATATTCTCAAAGCCATGCAGCGCTTAAAAGCTTTTGTCGGCAGGAGCATCCAACATGATTGAGTTCGATCAATACAAGCAAACGCTTGCCGGTCTGGCCGAGGATTTTGACCGGTTGCGTGAAGCATTGCATATTCGCCAGGTTGGCGATGAAATTGCCGAGTTGGAGGCCAGAGCGCAATCACCGGACTTTTGGGAGGATGTTGACAGAGCGCAAAGAATCCAAACCAGAGTCAAACATCTGCAAAAAAAAGTTGATCGCTTCGACCGTTTGATGCGGGATTACGAGGACCTTCAGGTTCTCTGCGAGTTGGGCGCCGAAGCCGAGGATGCCGATCTGGCCGCCGAAGTAGGGGAGGGTCTGGATAAGCTGGAAGCCGATTACGAAGCCCTTCGGCTGGAAACATTGTTCACCGGCGAGCATGATGCCAACAATGCCATTTTGAGCCTGCATGCCGGCGCCGGCGGTACTGAGGCCCAGGACTGGACGGAAATGCTTTTCCGTATGTACACACGTTGGGCCGAAGCTCATGAATTTCAAATCAAGATTGTTGATATTCTGGAAGGCGAAGAGGCCGGACTCAAGAGCGTATCGTTTATGGTCATCGGTGATAACGCCTACGGCTATCTGCGAACAGAGATGGGTGTCCATCGCTTGGTTCGGATTTCACCCTTCGATTCCTCCGGCCGTCGCCATACTTCATTTGCGTCATTAGAGGTCGTGCCGGAACTGGATGATTCGATTAAAATTGATATCCGGCCGGAAGATCTACGGGTTGACACCTATCGTTCATCGGGTGCCGGCGGCCAGCATGTCAACAAAACCGAGTCGGCCATCCGAATTACCCATCTCCCGACAGGCGTCGTGGTATCGTGCCAGACCGAACGGTCGCAAATTCAAAATCGCGAGACCGCCATGAATATGCTCAAAGCCAAATTATTTGCCATGGCACGCGCCGCCCAGATGGATCGGATCGAAGATCTCAAAGGCAATCAGATGGACATCGCTTGGGGCAGCCAAATCCGATCCTACGTTTTTTGCCCTTATACCATGGTCAAGGATCACCGGACCGGCTACGAGATGGGTGATGTTGAAGGTGTGATGAATGGCGATCTCGACGGTTTCATCAATGCCAGCTTGTCGGGAATGAAAATGGAAAAATAATCAATCAGGAGGCCAGTGATGCGAAATAAAGTGCTGATCGTTATGGGCAGCGATTCGGATTTCCCGATTATGAAGGCGTGTATAAGTACTTTGGTTGAATTTAACGTTGCCTATGAAGCTAAAGTTTGTTCCGCCCATCGAACACCGGATCAAGCCATCCGGCTAGCCAGAGGCGCGGCCGAACAAGGGTTTGGCGTGATCATTGCCGCAGCCGGTCTGGCCGCCCATTTGCCGGGGATTTTATCGGCCTGCACGACGCTGCCGGTTATCGGCGTCCCGATCAAAGCCGGCGCGCTGGCCGGCACCGATGCCCTGTATTCTATCGTGCAAATGCCGTCGGGCGTTCCGGTCGCCACGGTTGCGATTGACGGAGCCGAAAATGCCGCCATTCTGGCTGTCGAAATTCTGGCCCTGCAAGATGAAAGATTGGCCCAAAGGCTGCTCGACCACAAAACCAAGATGATCGAATCGGTTCAGGCTCGTCAGCAAAATTTGGAGGCAAAGCTTCATGACCTTCACTAAACGGGATGTTGACCGCCATGCTTGATATTGCCGTACTGGTTTCGGGCGGTGGAACCAACCTGCAGGCCATCATTGATCGTATTTCCGACGGCGACCTCTCCGGAGTTCGCATTGTCGGTGTTGTTGCCTCACGGTCGGGAACTATGGCCGAGCAGCGCGCGGTTCGTGCGAATATCCCGGTAAAAATAGTCTGCCGAAAAGACTTTCCCGATCCGGAGGCTTACGATCGGGCCATGATTGCCGCTCTGTCGGACTGGAAGCCGGAACTGATTGTTCTGGCAGGCTTCCTGAATCTGCTTGGTCCCACCGTGGTTGCGGCTTGGCGGAATCGAATCGTCAATGTTCATCCATCTTTAATACCGTCTTTCTGCGGACCCGGTTATTATGGAATCCGCCCGCATGAAGCTGTCTTGGCCTCTGGTGCGTGTGTGACCGGCGCCACGGTTCATATCGTGGATGAGGAGTATGACCGGGGCCCGATTATTCTGCAAAAGACCGTCCCGGTTCATGCCGATGATACGCCGCAAACCTTGCAGCTTCGTGTCATGCAAGAGGCCGAGCAGGTTATTTTACCAAAAGCCATTGCTTTATTTGCAGCCGGACGCATTCAAATTGAGGATCGAAAAGTCATTATCCTAGGAGGAACCGAGAATGATTAAACGCGCGATCATCAGTGTATCAGACAAAAGCGGCCTGACCGAATTGGCCCGTGAATTGGTCGATCTGGGCATTGAATTGATCTCAACAGGCGGAACCGCCGATCATCTGAGAGCAGCCGGATTACCGGTAACTCCGGTAGCCGACATTACGGAATTTCCTGAATGTCTGGACGGCAGGGTCAAAACGTTGCATCCCAAAATTCATGGCGGCATTCTGGCGATACGCAGCAATCCGGAACATATGAGCCGGCTGGATGAACTGGCTATTTTACCCATTGATCTTGTGATTATCAATTTATATCCTTTTAAACAAACCATCATGAAGCCCAAGGCCGGCTTTGCCGAGTGTGTCGAGAATATTGACATCGGTGGGCCGAGCATGCTGCGTGCCGCGGCCAAGAATCATCGAGACGTAACCGTGGTGACAGACCCGACCGACTACCCGACGGTTTTGGCCGAAATCCGTGAATTGAGGGCCACGCGGCCGTCCACGCGTTTTAATTTGGCCAAAAAGGTTTTTGAACACACCGCCGCCTACGATGCTTTGATTGCCGGCTACTTTTCCGCACAAGCAGGAGAATCCGATTCGCCGGATCAGTTGACGCTGACTTATGAGCGTGTAAGCGGGCTGCGTTATGGCGAGAATCCACATCAACGAGCCGATTTTTATCGCGAAGTCATACCGGTTCCGGGGTCGCTGCCACTGGCCGACCAATTATGGGGTAAGGAGCTGTCATACAACAACATTGCCGACACGGACGCCGCATTGGCTTTGCTACGTGAATTTGCTGAGCCGACTGTGGTTGCGGTCAAGCATGCCAATCCATGCGGCGTTGGCAGCGCCGATAATCTCCTTGACGCGTGGAGTAAAGCTTATGAGGCGGATTCGGTTTCGATTTACGGCGGTATCGTGGCGATGAATCGACAGGTCACCCTGGATGTCGCCCGGGCAACCAAAGGTGTCTTTCTTGAGGTTCTGGTAGCGCCCGGATTTACGGCGGACGCTTTGGCCGAATTGAAAACCCGTAAGAATCTAAGAATCTTGCACCTGCCTGATTGCGCTAATCCGCCGCTGGACGGTTGGCGGTATTTAAAGCAGGTGTACGGCGGTCTGTTGGTTCAAGACCAAGACGCAACCATCTGCGAGAAAGATTCGATTCGCGTTGTCACTGAACGGCAGCCCGAAGAAGGAGACATGGTCGATTCCGAATTTGCTTTAAAGGTGGTCAAACATGTCAAGTCCAATGCCATTGTTTTGGTTAAGAATCGTCAGACCATCGGTATCGGTCCCGGTCAGCCCAATCGGATTACTTCATTACGAATAGCTTTGCAGCAAGCCGGCGCCAAAGCCGCTGGTTCTGTGTTGGCCTCCGACGCCTTTTTTCCCTTTGATGATTGTGTCGATGCCGCCGCGGCCGGTGGTGTAAGAGCCATTATTCAGCCGGGGGGATCCATACGGGATCAGGAGTCGATCGATGCTTGTGACAAACACGGCTTGATCATGTTGTTTACCGGCACACGACATTTCCGGCATTGACGACCGGGAGGAGCAACCAAAGATGAAAGTCCTGATTGTCGGTGGAGGCGGCCGCGAGCACGCCATCGCTTGGAAAATCAAACAAAGTCCTCGCGTCAGCAAACTTTATTGTGCGCCCGGCAATGGCGGGACGGCTCAAATTGCCACCAATGTGGCGATTAAGGCGACCGATCTTGCTGCGTTGACTGCTTTTGCTGTTAAAGAGGGAGTTGATCTGGTCTTTGTTGCGCCGGACGACCCGCTGGCGATGGGTTTGGTGGATGAATTGGAGCGGGTGGGGATTCGGGCTTTCGGCCCCGGCAAAGCCGCTTCCCTGATCGAGTCGAGCAAGGTTTTTGCCAAAGATTTGATGCGCCGTTATCAAATTCCGACGGCGGATTATGTTGTTTTTGACGACTTGATCAAGGCTATGCAATATATCGAAAAGGTCCAACTTCCGGCAGTGATTAAAGCAGACGGCTTGGCTTTGGGTAAAGGCGTGATCATTGCCCGAACCCGTGACGAGGCCCGTCAAGCGGTGCAAAAAATGATGGAAGAGGCGGCTTTTGGCGCTGCAGGGAAGAGGATTGTCGTTGAGGAATTTCTTACCGGTCCGGAACTGACCGTATTGGCTTTTACAGACGGAAAAACCGTTCGGCCGATGATTTCCTCACGGGATCACAAACGTGCCTTTGATGGTGATCAAGGGCCGAACACCGGTGGCATGGGCGCGGTTGTTCCCGGAACTGTGTGTACGGATGCCGAATGGGATGTCATGACCAAAACGATCTTTCAGCCCACCATTGATGCCATGCGGGCTGAAGGTCGTCTTTTCCGTGGTGTCATTTATTATGGGTTGATGCTCACCCCAAAAGGCCCTTATGTGATCGAATACAACGCCCGGTTCGGAGACCCGGAGGCACAGGCTGTTTTACCGCTCTTGGAAACCGATTTGATGACCATCATCGATGCCGTGTTGGACGGGAAACTTGACCGGATCGACATTCAATGGCAGGATGCCTGTTCCTGTTGCGTGGTCATGGCTTCCGGCGGATACCCCGCTGCATACAAAACAGGATATCCGGTCTTTGGTCTGGACACTCTGCCGGCGGATTGCCTGGTATTTCATGCCGGAACCAGAATAGAAGGCGATCAGTTTGTGACCGGCGGCGGCCGTGTGCTTGGCGTGGTCTCGCTGGGCAAGACCCTTCCGGATGCAATTCGGCAGGCCTATCATGGAGTTGCCGGCATTGATTTTAAACATGCGCACTATCGGCGTGATATTGGGGGAGCAGCGTGGTAATCGGGCTTTTTGGCGGTACTTTCGACCCGTTGCATAACGGTCACTTGTCTTTGGTTGATTCCGCGCTGGCCAGCGGCCTTGTTCAACGCCTGATTATCATGCCGACCGGTAGCCCGCCCCATAAAAAGAATCAAGTGGTGTCCATGGCCGGTTATCGCTATGAAATGGTCTGTCAAACGTTTAAGAATTGGCCTGCCGTCGAAATTTCCGACCTTGAAATCCGTCGGGAAGGCCCCTCCTATACCGTGGATACGGTCAAGCAACTTCAAGCGGATCTGTCTCCCGGGGACGAACTGGTGCTGATTTACGGATCCGATGTCCTCCACAAAATTGAAAGTTGGCATCGCCCCGCAGAATTAATGGCAGCCTGCCAACTGCTGGTGGCCAATCGCGGCGGGCAACGCCATCAGGATGATGTATCTCAAGCCGAACATTTGCGCCGCCGTTATGGTGCGCTAATCCGCTTTTTCCCGGCTCCTGTCATCACATTGTCCAGCCGCGAGATACGGGAGGCGGTGAGAAATGACCGGCCTTATCAACATTTGCTCCCGGAAAGTGTTGTTCGCGTCATTCGCCGTCATGAGTTCTATTCCGGACAAGGAGCACAAGCTGAATTGCCGGTTGCCCTTCGAGATCAACTATCGTCTTTGGAGCGTCAACTCTGGC
>JAAYNF010000038.1 GCA_012520975.1 Clostridiaceae bacterium
AAAATGAAAAAATGTGTAATTATGCCGGACTCGTTCAAGCATACCATGACCTCAATCGAAATATGCGAAATAATAGCCCGAAAAATAATTCAGTTTTATCCTGATTGTCAAACAATCAAGATTCCGGTCGCGGATGGCGGCGAAGGAACAACCGACTGCTACATCGCAGCTGTGGGTGCGAATCGTATCGACTTAACGGTAAGTGGTCCTTATGGTGATCCTTTAAATGTGTATTATGCACGGCAGAGGGACACTGCTGTTGTTGAAATGGCGCAGGCAGCGGGCTTGCCGCTGGTCGAGGATCGGCAGAATCCTGCCCTGACAACAACATATGGTGTTGGAGAGATGATTCTTCATGCAGTGAATGGTGGATGTAAATCGATTATTATTGGTTTAGGCGGCAGCTGCACCAATGATGCGGGAGCAGGCATGGCTTCAGCACTGGGCGTTCGATTTTTCGACAAGACCGGCAAATCATTTATCCCAACCGGCGCCACCCTTGACCAGGTTGAAAAAATCGACAGAAGCAAGTCAGTGCAAATGCTGAAAGGCTGTTCAATTGTCGCGATGTGCGACATCGATAATCCGATGTATGGGCCGGAGGGAGCCGCCCATGTTTTTGCTCCGCAAAAAGGAGCTGACTCCGATATGGTTCAAAAACTGGATAATAACCTCAAACATATTGCATCAGTCATTGATCGAGATATAGACATTGATGTAAGTCATCTTCCGGGGTCCGGCGCGGCAGGCGCTATGGGTGCCGGAGTGGTAGCATTTTTAAACGGCCGCCTCGAATCAGGAATACAAACCATGCTTGATCTGGTTCAGTTTGACCAAACAGTAAAAAATGCAGATCTTATTATAACCGGTGAAGGCAGGATTGATGGACAGAGCATCCGGGGCAAAGTGGTCATCGGCATTGCCGAAAGAGCATCCAAATCGAACATTCCGGTCATAGCAGTTGTCGGTGATATCGGACCGGGTGCCGACCTCGCATATTCAATGGGTGTCAGCTCAATCTTCAGCACCAATAGAAGAGCGGTGCCATTTTCTGAAGCACGAAAGACAAGCAGAGAAGATCTTTCCGCGACAATCGATTCCATCCTTCGATTTCAAAAGATATTTGATTAGTTCAAACGGTGTTGATTTGGTTGATCATCGTGGCCTTGGGCAATGCCTGTTTTCACACGGGCGGCGGCATCGACAGCCTGATCAATGCTCGCGGACGCATGAGCCGCAGCGGGATCTTTGTTTCTTCGGGTGTGGTCGGCTTTTTCCGAGCTTAACTTTGAACTTCCATTTCCCGGCGACCGTAAAGCTCGGTTATTTGTCTTATTTTCTCAGCCAGATCGTCTGTTAGCATTTTGCCGTCGACCCGCCAGCGCCAATTGCCTTGACGAGTTCCCGGGGTGTTGAGGCGAGCCTCCGCTCCTAGGCGTAGGAAGTCTTGCATTGGTACGATACAGGTATTGGCCGGGGAAGACATTGCGGCCCGGATGAAGCGCCAGGTCAACTCATCCGGATCATCCGTATCCAGATACTCTCGGGCAAATTGAACGGTTGAAGCGGGTGAACTGTATTGCCAATCCTCGGTGGTTGTGTTGTCGTGAGTTCCGGTGTAAGCTACGGTGTTAAAAGGATATCTATACGGCAAATATTCACTTCCTGCTCGGGAATCGAAGGCAAACTGAAGGACCCGCATCCCGGGAAAACCGCTTGCATCGAGGATCTGACGAACCTCCGGTGTGATCACACCAAGATCTTCGGCGATGATTTCCAGATTTGGCAATCGCTCCTTGATTGTTGCGATGAATGGCAACCCCGGTCCCGGTCTCCAGACACCGTGTTCGGCGGTTGTGTGTTCGGCCGGGACGGCGTAATAGCTTTCAAAGCCCCGGAAATGGTCGATTCGAAGAAGATCATAGATTTGACCGGCATACCGCAACCGTCGAACCCACCAATTGAAGTTTTCGGCTTCATGTTTCGGCCAATTATAGAGGGGATTACCCCAAAGCTGGCCGAGAGGAGCAAAGCAGTCCGGCGGGCAACCGGCAACATCAATGAGATTCAAATCGGCATCTGTCTGAAACAAGGATGGCGCCGCCCATAAATCTGCGGAATCCGGCGACACGTAAATCGGAAGATCTCCGAAGATGAGAACCTGTTTCTTTTGAGCGTAATCACGCAGCTCGCGCCACTGACGAAAAAATAAGAATTGAACTTGCTTCCAGAAAAGGATTTCCCCTTCCAACTGCTGGCGCGCCCGGCTTAGTTCGGCTTGATCGCGTCTGCGCAATGGCAACGGCCATTGGGCCAAGGCGACCATATCCAGACTGTTTTTAATCGCCATAAAAAGCGCATAGTCATCCAGCCAATAGGCCGACTCAGCTTCAAACCGGCGAAAGGAATCGGATTGCGGGTCCAAGCGTCCGGTGGCCAGTCGAAGAATCGGGGCTCGATTGGCAAAGATCAGGCCGTAATCAATCCGTGTGGGCAGTCCACCCCAATCAAAAGAGTTTATTTCATCTTCCGCCAGAAGTCCCAGCTCAACCAGATTATCCAAATCAATCAAGGAGGGGTTGCCGGCAAAAGTAGAAAAACTTTGGTAAGGACTGTCACCAAAGCCGGTCGGACCAAGAGGCAGGATCTGCCACAATGTTTGACCCGCCGCTGCAAGAAAGTCAATAAAATGATACGCTGCCCGGCCGATCGTGCCGATTCCATAAGGCGAGGGCAGACTGCTGATGGGTAACAAGATTCCGCTTCTTCGCAAAATATTTCCTCCCGAAAATAAACCAGATGATCAGGACATTATATAACAAAACCGGTTTGTTTCTATCCCTCGGAATCCGCTTTTAGAATGATGCCGCCTGTCGGTCGGACAATCAGACGAATGCAGCTTCCCTGCCCAAAAACCGCCTCAACTGCGGATTCGAATCGGCACGTCAAATCATTCGGCACCAAAGCCTGAACCGTTCCGGCGAATCCGCCGCCGTGCACCCGCCAAGCGCCACGACCGACCAGGTGTTGCCGGCAGATCGCCAAGGCCAAAGAGATGCTGCGATCAAGAATATTATCAATGGGGTAGATGTTCTGCAGTTCCATGGCGGATGAATCTCCGGATGCCTGCATTAAAGCCAGATATTCCGTAATGGCCTGCCGACGCAGAGCATCGATTTGCAAGCCGACCCGTTGGTTTTCAGCAAAAAAATGCATGGCTCGTAAAATGGCTCGATCCGAAACCTTCTTGCGCAGCGCAGGCAACTCGACCTGAAAGCGCTGGGGGTCGACCTCACGGAGCACCTTTTTCCCAAAGCATGCGGCAACTTCGCCCATTTCCCGTGGGATAGCGGCATACTCATCGGTCAGATCGGCGTGGTTGCCACCGGCATCAACCACATAAAGCGTATAACCCATTTCTGTGAAATTACAGTTGAGCTGCTCCACAATCGGCCGATTGGGATCGGCGAAATCGATGGCCACCACATTGCCGACGGCAGAAGCGGTTTGATCCATCAAGCCACAAGGTTTGCCGAAGTAAACATTCTCCGCAAACCGGCCGGTTTGAGCAATTTGCAAAGGATGGATCCGAGACCGGTTGCATAGGTGGTTCCAAATTGTGCCGATCAGCGTCTCAAAAGCCGCCGATGACGAAAGTCCGGATCCTGCCGGCACCGAGGATGTTACGCAAGCGTCAAAACCACAGGTTGCATACCCAAGGCGGGTCAGATCCGAGGCAATGCCGCGCACCAATGCGGCCGAAGTGCCAACCTCTTCCTCAATCCGGTTCAAATCCGCAAGATCCAAGGATAACGGTTGGAAACCTTGAGAATGAATCCGTACAAGGGTATCCGAGCGTGGGGAGACAACGGCGATGATATCCAGAGTGACGGCCGCGGCCAAGACTCGGCCGTGTTGGTGATCAGTATGGTTGCCGCTCAACTCGCTTCTTCCCGGAGCGGAAAAAAGGAAAAGATCGCGATCCGGTCCAAACAGCGCAACAAAACGGTCGATTTCGGCGCAATAGCGCTTTTTTTGTTCTTCCGGCTCCTCTTGATAAAGATTTAGCAAGCCAAGGTCGAAGGAACCGTTCAGGATTAAATGTTTTAGATGATCAGCCTTGTACATAATCGGCAAACTCTTTCAAACGAAATTAATTTTTAATTGCGCGAAGTTGACACTGCCCGTCAGCTTGACCTGAACTTTGTCGCCCGACTCCACGGGCGGCGAGATTGTTTTCACCTCACCGGCAAAAGTCGAGACTTGATTATCGATCGCCCAAACACGGGGAACGTCAAGCGTCAGATCGGAAAAACTGCAATTGATGTTGATTATCACACCTTCCGGGCCGGCAGTGCAAGAGTTCAAATAAATTTTAGTCGATGCGAAATGGCATTTTATTTGAACCCCCCGTAAATTTTCGGCATGGATATGTTTAATATGTTCACCGAAATTGACATCGATGTTGACAAACTCATCGTGATTGGCCGCATTTCCGGACGCAAAGGCTCGGTCTTTGCTGCCGATATCAACATGAACGTGTGATTTACGATGGAAGATAAGGGACAAACCGATGCCAAGCAAAAAGGCGACCAGCAACAACAGCCAAGGGTCCAAAACTTGTAAAAAGGAGAGCAAGGGACTGGTGCGCCAGATCAGCACAATAATAGCCAATGGCAGGAAAAAGAAGATGAATCGGAATCGGGTCAGACTGGCAACGGCGCCGGCCAGCAGCAGCGTACTGCCGATAATTTTTATGATCGGCAGCTTTTCATCCGGAAAGAAGGCGTTTAAAAGCAAAAGAATCGCTGTGCCAATAATCAGCAAACCCCAGAACAACTTGCCGATCGTTCTGCTACCCGACCGGTTGCTTGGTGCCGGCTTGTGATCGAAACTCATATGTTAACCTCCACCTTTCTCATCTGATGAATCAACGTTTTCTCCGGCATCGATCTGTCTGGCTCGCTTGATGCTCTTTTCGCCAAACCTATCTCGAATCCGGTCCATCGCTTGATCGACCGCAACCTGACGCTTGTCTGCGGCAGACGCATCGATCTTACCAAGCAGCGAGATCTGCCGATCAGCCCCCTCTATTTCAAAACCGGAAAGGGTAATCCCAAGAAGACGAACTTCTTGGCTGGGCTTCCAACTGCGCCGAAAAAGCTGGCAACCGGCCTGATATATATGCTGGGTGCTATTGCTGAGAGGAATATTCATCTGTCGTGTTGTTACCGTGAAGTCGGAAAATTTAATCACGACCTGGACGGTTCGGCCCATACGGTTGTTCTTCCTGGCGGTGCGACCGACAGAATCCGCCAGTGAAAGCAGAATGGGTTCGGCCTCATCGGCGTGGGTTAAATTCTGCGGCAGTGTGATCGAACGACCAATTGATTTTGCCGCGTCGGTTTGATGTGGCAGAACCGGATCCGGATCAATACCACGGGCATGGCGTGAAAGCATACGACCGGTTTTCCCGAACCATCCGGCCAGCAGCCCTTCGTCGATGGCAGCCAGATCCCCGATTGTTCGTATGCCATAGCCGGTCAGCTTTTCGGCTGTTTTTCGCCCCACCCCGTACAAATCATCGACAGGCAGCGGCCACATTTTCTCTTGGATTTCATTGATCCATAATGTGGTGATTCCCTGAGGTTTTTTTATGGAGGATGCCATTTTGGCCAGAAATTTATTTTCTGAAATTCCAATCGAGCACCACAATCCCAACTGCTGCTCGATCTCTTGCATGATCCTTTGGGCCGAAACCACTGGCGGACCGAACAATTGCAGGCTACCGGTCATGTCCAGCCAAGCTTCGTCAATGCTGTTCGGCTCAATAATCGAGGAAAATCCGTAGAGGAGATCCATGACCTCTTCGGATTTTTTCAGATAGAAATCGTGATCGGGAGGAACCAACTTTATTTTGGGACACTTGCGCAAAGCTTCATGCACAGTCATGGCGGTCCGAACGCCCAAAGCACGCGCTTCATAGTTGGCGGCCAGAATAATGCCGAGGCGACGGTCGGGATCTCCGGCTACGGCCGCCGGCAGGCCGTGCAAATGCCGATTACGGGTCATCTCGCAGGAGATGAAAAAAGCATTCATATCAACGAGAAAGATAACAGAAGACACGCGATTTACATCCTTCCTGAGAGAGGCCTACTTAAGATTTTACACCATCCGGCGACCAAACCGATATAATTAATATTTTATTTACATTCTCTTCAAACGGAGTTCCTTGATAAAACGAGAGCAGTTTAGTATAATCATAATCAGGAAAGTCAGACAAAGTCAAACAAGGAGGGGTATTTATGTTTGAATTAGTTCCGTTTAACCGCAGAAGAAATCAGATTCAGAGCAGAAACCGTGATATTTTTGATTTTGACCGGCTAATTAACAGTTTTTTCAATGATTCCGTCTTCCCTTCGTATTTTTCGCAAAGCGGCCAAATGAAGGTCGACATTCGAGATGAAGGAGATTCGTTTGTTTTGGAAACTGATCTGCCCGGAATAAAAAAAGAAAATATCAACATTGAGATCGATGAGGACCGGTTGACCATTGCGGTCAATCAAGAGGAGCAGGATGAGGAAACACGTGATAACTACCTATGTCGTGAACGTCGTTCCTGCGTCATGCGTCGCAGCTTTAACATTGACCGTGTTGATGCGGACAATGTCAGCGCGACATTTGAGAATGGCTTGCTTACGCTGACGTTACCCAAGCTGGAGCCTGCCAAGCCGATCGGCAGAAAAATCGAAATTGAGTAAAAGGGACTTTAGGTCGTAACTCATGAACAGGAGCGGTCGCCACTTTGAGGCGGCCGCTTTTTGTGTTCGTTCCTCATGTGTGATTGCAACGGCTTCGCCGGCTTGCTATGATGGTTGATAGTCGTCATATCGAACAGGAGGAGCAGATATGGCCCGACGACAAGAAACCTCGATTCCGACAGCCGGACTTACGCTGGAACAAGCGCAGCTCGTTGCGCAAAAGCGGGGTGAAGAAGTCATACCGACATTTTGCCCGATGTGTGGTCCCGGCCCGGCTTGCGGCATCTATGCATTCGTCAAAGCCGGACGTTTGCTCAGGGTGGCGGGAATGGCCGAGTCGCCGGTCAATC
>JAAYNF010000039.1 GCA_012520975.1 Clostridiaceae bacterium
ATGACGAAAATACGGGCGAGGTTGTGGAGTCGGCAGATGATTACACGCGAACCCAAGCTTCGGCCTGTTTCATCTTGTCCATTGAAGACAAGCTTTTGGGACCGCACTCCATCACCGAAGGCTATGTCACCGAAACCAAATTGTTCAAGGGCGGTTCGGGAACCGGCACCAACTTCTCGGTCATCCGAGCGGAGGGCGAAAGGCTTTCGGGCGGCGGTGAGTCCTCCGGACTGATGAGCTTCCTCAAGGGACTTGATCGTAATGCCGGCGCCATTAAGTCCGGCGGAACGACACGTCGGGCGGCCAAAATGGTCTGCCTGGATATCGACCACCCGGAAATCGAAAGCTTTATCTTGTGGAAGGCTCGGGAGGAAGACAAAGCCCGCGCTTTGGCCAAAATGGGTTATGATGCCGACATAGACGGCGAGGCTTATCAAACGGTATCCGGCCAAAACAGCAACAATTCGGTGCGTTTATCCAATGATTTCATGAGCAAGGTGGAGGCTTTGGAGCATGAGCCGGATGCCACCTTCCGGCTGCGTGGTCGTCTGGATGCCAATGTTGACCGGGAGGTTCGTGTTGAACATCTCTGGCGGATTTTTAATGAATCGGCTTGGCGATGCGCCGACCCGGCCCCTCAATTCGATGATACCTTCAACGAATGGCATACCTGCCCTGCTGGCGAAGACGGACAGGTCGGCGCCCGGCATAATCGGTTGAATTCAACCAACCCCTGTGGAGAATATGCCTTTCTTGATGACACCAGCTGCAATTTGGCGTCGATCAACCTGCTGCGTTTCTTTGATGAAAAAACCGGTCGCTTTGATCTTGAAGGATACCGCCATCTGATCGCGCTGTGCCAGCTGGTTCTGGAAGCATCCATCCACTGGGGACATTTTCCGACCCCGGACATCGCCCGCAAAACCTGGCTGTTCCGCACGACCGGTCTCGGGCTGGCCAATCTGGCGGCTTTATTGATGGTTCTGGGATTGCCCTATGATTCAGAGGATGCCCGTGGGGTTGCCGCCGCGCTGACCGGCATACTGACCGGCCGTAGTTACCATGTATCCGCCTTGATGGCGCAGGCCGCCGGTCCTTTTGCCAAGTTTGACCTGAATCGGGAGCACATGATGCGGGTCATCCGCAATCATGCGCGGGTGGCAGGTTTTCTGACCGACGACTATGAGGGACTGTCTTATGAACCACTCCGAGTTGATGGGGCGAGACTGATCGATCTGGGCTTTGCCGATCTGCTCACCGCATTGCGCAGCGATTGGCAGGCGGCTCTCGAAACCGGCGAGCAATACGGTTTCCGCAATGCCCAGGTTTCGGTTCTGGCTCCAACCGGCACCATCTCCTTTGCCATGGATTGCGCCTCCACCAGCATTGAGCCGTTTTTCTCACATATCGTTTATAAAAAGCTGTCCGGAGGCGGTTCGCTAAAACTCGCCAACCCGGTTATCGGCCTGACGTTGCGTCGTTTGGGCTACTCTGACGACCAGACCCAAGGGATCCTTGACTACATCGCCCGGGAGGAAAACGGCCAGATCGTCGACGGCAAGATCGAAGGAGCGCCTTTCCTGCAAACAAAGCATTTGCCGATCTTTGATACCGCCAACCAATGTGGCAGCGGCGAGCGATTCATCCATCATTCCGGCCATGTCCGGATGGTGGCGGCCCTGACGCCCTTGCTGTCCGGAGCCATATCCAAGACGGTCAACCTGCCCCGTGAAGCCACGGTCGAAGATTTTGAAGATGTCGTGCTTGAAGCTTGGCGACTTGGCGTCAAAGGCATCACATTATACCGGGACGGTTCAAAAATCGCCCAGCCGCTCAATCTGCGCTTGGATCAAGAGGATGAGGCGGTCGACCTGGAAAACCTTGCCTACACCCCCCTGCTGGAATATGCTCGCAATGCTCAGGCCAGATTGCAGGAAATTGACCAGGCGGCGCCGTACAGCAAACCCTCGCGCCGTGACAAGCCCATCGGCATTCGTTCCGGTCATACGCACCCGGCTCAGGTGGAGGATGTAAAAATCTACACAACGGTCAACCGCAACGATCATGGCAAGATCACCGAAATCTACATTACCACCGACCGTGAAGGCACCTTGATCATGGGTTTGTTGAATTCATTGTCCAAGACGATATCGGTCATGCTGCAGTATCATATTCCGCCGCAAAATATTTCAAAAATGCTCCGGGGGCAAAAATATGAGCCCTACGGTTTTGTTTCTCGTCACCCGTTCATCAAATACTGTACATCCATTTCTGACCTGATCAGCAAAATCATCGATATTGAGATCGGCGATTTCTCCCGCTGCCAGGTCAAACCGATCGACGAAAGCATCTTGAAACCCAAGCCCAATGCCTTCATTGAAGGAATGGCCGCGGCGGCTTCTCGTGACGAAACGGGAGACCGTGTCGAAACAGAACAAAACCCCGGAGCCGGAGCGCAGGGAGAACGCCTTTACGACGGCTCGACCTGCCCCGCTTGTTCCAGCACGCGCATGGCACGGAACGGCACCTGCAAGGTGTGCTTGGATTGCGGTGCAACGACGGGCTGTTCGTGACGCTTGCTGTGCGGCGCCGGCCGATCGGATAAGATCGATAGATTACCAGCCTAAAGACTTCAAATAATTACGGCTGATTTCAACGGCCTCCATCCGGCTGCGACCAACCGACTCATCTTGCTCCACCACAACCCAGGCGGCCCCGGCTTTTAGAGAGGCGTCCAGAATGGACGGTATATCCTGTTGTCCGAGACCCAAGGGACGGAACTCGAAGGAGCCGGACTCTTCGGTTTCTTGGCTCTCGATTCCGATGAGGTCATACAATTTGCCGCCGGAACCCTCCAGATGGAAATCTTTAAGATGCACGATCGGCACACGACCCGTGTATTTCAGAACATAGGCTGCCGGATCTTGACCGGCCACCTTGATCCAGCAGGTATCGGGTTCGGCCTGCAACTGCGTGGGCGTGGTTCCGGCATAAAGCTCGTCGAGAGCAAACTGGCCATTGGGCATTACTTTGAATTCAAAGTCGTGGTTGTGGTACAAAAGCTGCAGTCCTGCTGCGGCAAAGGCATCACCAAAACGGGCAATATCGGCCCGGACAGCCTCGTAGGCGTCATCTCCGGGTCGCTGACCCTCTGTCAAATAGGGAACGACGACATACCGGCAACCGAGATATTTGTAGGTATCGATGACTTTGGCGATGTCTTCGCGCATTTCGGCAAAGGGAACATGAGCCGAAATCGCCGGAAGATCAATATCCGACAGGATCTCCTTGATTTCCTCTTTGCTGTAGCTGTAAAGACCGGCCAATTCGATGCCATCGTATCCCATGTCTTTCAGTTGCCGCATGGTATCGGCAAAATCGGCTTCCGCCTCATCACGAACGGAATAAATCTGAACGGCTACGGGAAGTTTTTTCATGGTGATCAACCTGCTTTCTTGAGTGATTAATAATCAATTTCAATTATAGAAGAATTGTCGCCGGCAGACAAACCGGATTGTCAATATCCGAAAACATTCTTGGGCAAGATCGCCGCTGGCCATCTTAATTTGTTAAAATAGAAGCCAAAGGGACTCCTTGGAGGAAACGTTCATGACCAGTGTGCCCGCCGGTGTCATGCGCCGGCTGATCAAAGCGCGAATGGAAAAAGCCAGCCGGTCAATTCTTGAAGCCGGTGATATCGAACAGCAGGTGGCGGCTTACCGTCGGATTTTAGCGATCGAAGCCGGCGCCATTGTCCTTGGAAACTACCGAGTTGAGGAAGCCCGTCTGGGCCGGCGTTCGGCCCTTTGGTTCAGCTTGGACGAAACCAAGACCGATCGGGTTGTCCTCTTTTTGTACGGTGGCGGTTACGTTGGCGGTACAGCGCATCATAATCGGAATATGGCTTCAGGTCTGGTTCGGGCAATCGGGCAAAAGGTGGTTGCCCTTGATTACCGGTTGGCTCCGGAAGATCCATTTCCGGCAGCGCTGGAAGATGTGCTGGCGGCTTATGACGATCTGCTTGAGCAAGGATTTGATCCAAAGGCTATTACCATCCTCGGATGCTCCGCCGGCGGGGGATTGACGCTGGCATCCGCTCTGGCCATTCGAGATAGCGGGCGACCTCAACCGGGCGCTCTGGTCGGCTTATCACCGTGGTTCGATCTGACGTTGCAGCAGGCCACCATTCGGGCCAATGACGGTAAAGACATTGTTCTGAAACCCTTGTTTTTGGAGGCCGCCGCCCGGCTCTATGCTCAAGACAAGGATCGCTCAGATCCTTTGATATCTCCGTTGTATGGAGACCTCACAGGGTTGCCGCCGTTGCTGCTTCAGGTCGCCTCCGAAGAATTGTTCTTGGGCGAAGTGATCGCCGTGGCGGATAAAGCCGAGAAAAGCGGTGTTCAGGTCAAGCTGGAAATATGGGAAGGCCTGTGGCATGTCTGGCAGGCGTTTCATGATTTGGTGCCTGAAGCCCGGGCGGCTCAGGACAATATCGGAAGATTTATTCGTGAACATACTTGGCCGGCCGAAGAGGCCGATCGGCACGCCGAAGAACGGTCTGAAGGGGTCTCGGACCAACCGGATCGGAAGAAGCAAGCCAATGGGCTGATTCATGTCCTGTGCGGTGATGGCCGGGGCAAAACCACATCGGCGATCGGCCTGATTATCCGGGCGGCAGGTCATGGACAACGCACAATGTTGGTTCAGTTTCTGAAAAACGGCCAATCCGGCGAAATCAAAGCCCTGCGGACCTTGCCCGGAGTGCATGTCATCAGCGGTCCGGAGGATATGCGGTTCAGTCATGTCATGAGCAATGAAGATCGTGAAGATGCGCGAGAGCGGCATCATCGTTATTTGGCTGTCGCCGTCCGGGCGGCCATGGCCGGACGCATCGATCTGCTGGTTCTTGACGAAGTATTGGATGCTGTTCATACTGAATTGCTGTCGGAGGAAAGCCTGCTGATGTTCCTTAAGAATAAGCCGGCGGATCTGGAGGTTGTTCTGACCGGGCGGGATCCATCGGAGGAAATCTTGTCTTTGTCAGATTACATCTCGGACATTCGCGCTGTCCGCCATCCGTTTGAGCGCGGTGTTCTTGCCCGCAAGGGTGTCGAATATTGATGGTTGATGTGACCGGAGGAGGTGTTATAGTTGGTGGAAGAAATCAGAGCGGCGACACTGGAGAATCTTTTTGAAGCGCAACGGCTGTCCTTCATTCTCGATGAGGAAGGCATTCCTCATACCATTAAATCATTTCATGATGCCGCCTATGACGGCTTGTTTCAGTCCCATCTGGGATGGGGAACCGTTTTGTCTTTGCCGGAGCACGAAGCCAGAATCGTCCGCTTTCTGGAGATGATCCGGCAGGATCCCGAAAGCGAATCGGAGGACAATGGATGAGAATATATTCGGCGCGAACATGGCTGGCGATTGCTGCGGCGCAGATCCTGCGCTTTTTCCTTCGTCTCTTGGGGCGAGGCGCCACCACCCTGCCCGGGAAGGTCGCCCTGCTGATGGATCGGCGGCTTCTGGCTCGCCTGACCGCCAAGCAAAGGGTTTTCCTTGTTACCGGAACCAACGGTAAAACAACAACGGTCCGCATTCTATGCACCCTACTGGAAGCCAATGGCTATGAGATCATCACCAACCCTTCCGGGGCCAACCTAGGTTCAGGTCTGGCCACAACCTTGATTAACCACCGAAAATTGCTCCGGCGCCGGTCGCCGGACGATCTTTTGGCTCTGGTTTTTGAGATTGATGAGGCCTATTTTGCCAAACTGGCTCCGATGCTTAATCCCCAAATCAGCGTGGTCACCAATCTTTTCCGAGATCAGCTGGATCGCTTCGGAGATCTGCAGCATACCCGGGATTTGATCGACAAAGGTTTGGATTCCAACCAAGGCAAGATTATCCTTTGTGCGGATGATTATCTTTGTGCGTCCCTGGCCGTTGGCCGGGAAAATCGCGTTTTGTTTTTTGGGATTGCGGATGAAGGGCTGCAATCTGCTCCTGAAGGGGATATGCGCGAAGCGGCGCTCTGTACTTTTTGCGGCGAAAAATATCATTATGACGGCGTGGTTTACGGTCATCTTGGTCGCTTCAGCTGCCCGCGATGCGGTTTTTCCCGACCCCGCCCCGACCTGTTGTTCACGGCCGCCGATCTGGATGGGCGGACTCTTGGTCTGGAATTAAGCTGGCAGGGGGAAACCGCCGCC
>JAAYNF010000040.1 GCA_012520975.1 Clostridiaceae bacterium
AAATCTTAATAAATAGCCAGTTTTTACGAAACTAACGCTCTTGTAGCTCGGCGTTTACTTCAGTAAGATAGGGAGAAGACGAACTCATTGAAGGTGAAATCATGAATGAGAACCCGGTTTTTCAAACAATCAATCTCCGCAAGGAGTTTGGGCCGACCATTGCGTTAAAATCTGTCGGCTTAAGTTTAAGACGGGGTGAAATTCACGGTCTGATCGGCGAAAACGGCTCGGGAAAATCAACCATCATGTCCATTGCCGCATCTAACCCTTTTAACGAGAAGGAGAATCAAATGATTGACTTGAGAGCCAAACCCTTTTTCCTGAATGACGAAGATATCGCCTGGGTGGAAAAAACAATCGCCAGAATGACAGAAGTAGAAAAGATCGGCCAGCTTTTTGTACCAATCGGTTATTCAGGTGATCCGGAATATCTAGACAACGCGTTGCTTAGCTATCATATCGGCGGTGTCCTCTATCGGAGCGGTTTGGCCGAAGAAATGCGGGAAACACACCGCTATCTCCAGATGAAGAGCAAAATTCCGTTATTAATTAGCTCAAATCTCGAAGCCGGAGGCAATGGTGCCGCATTGGAGGGAACTTACTACGGACAGCAGATGCAGGTGGGTGCCACCAACAATCCGGAAAATGCCTACAACCTGGGGAAAATCGCCTGTCGCGAGGGTCGTGCGGTCGGCATTAACTGGGCCTTTGCTCCGGTTGTCGACATCGACATGAACTGGCGCAACCCCATCACCAACAATCGAACCTACGGTTCCGACCCCGCTCTGGTCTTAGCTTGCGGAAAAAAATACATGCAGGCGGCTCATGAAGAAAATGTCGCCGTATCGATCAAGCATTTCCCGGGAGACGGCTGGGATGAGGTCGATCAGCATATTTTGACTTCGATCAACGGTCTTTCATGTGAGGAATGGGACGCGACCTTCGGAACCGTCTATCAGGGGCTGATTGATGCAGGTGCCATGACCGTGATGGCAGGTCATATCGCCATGCCGGCCTATCAAAAGCATTTCAATGCCGATTTCCCGGCCGAACTGATCCCGGCATCCTTGAGTCCGGAGCTGCTCGGCGGCCTCTTGCGTGGCAAGCTCGGCTTCAACGGTCTGATCGTTACCGATTCAACCTGCATGGTCGGTTTTTCGGCGGCCATGGCTCGTGAACAAGCCGTCCCGTACAGCATTGAGGCCGGCTGCGATATGTTTTTGTTCAACAAAGACCTGCCCGAAGATTTTGCCTTCATGCTGAACGGTTACCGAAAAGGCCTGCTGTCCGAACGACGCCTCCGGGAAGCGCTGCAGCGTATTTTGGCCACCAAGGCCTCTCTGGGCCTGCATCGAAAACCCAAGGTCCGGATTGTACCGGAACCGGATGCCCTTGAGATTGTCGGCTGTGATGATCATGCCCGATTGGCTCGGGACTGTGCCGAACAGTCCGTCACATTGGTCAAAGACACGCAACATCTGCTGCCCCTTGATCCGCTGAAGCATCGTCGCGTGTTGCTGGAAATTCTTGGAGACTTTCCCTCCTCGCCTCGAATTCAGGAAACAATGCGTACTTTGCTTGAGGCCAACGGCTTCAAAGTGGAAATCTATGTGCCGGAGAATTTCGACAACGCCAAGTTTGACGTCACCTCTTTTCGCGCCAGGTATGATTTGGTTTTTTATGTCGCCAACATAGAGAATACCTCTAACATGGTGACCAACCGTTTGTCCTGGCATACCTTTTGGGGAAACGGCAATAACGTACCCTGGTTTGTCAGGGAACGACCGGTTCTTTTCGCCAGTGTGGCCAATCCCTATCATCTGGTCGACGTCCCGATGATCAAAACGTATATCAACTGCTACGGCAACAGCGACTTCACATTATCGGCGCTCATGGAAAAAGTCATGGGACGACAGGCCTTTTGCGGGAAAAGTCCGATCGATCCTTTTTGCGGCAAAGATTACCTGGCTTACTGAGCGATGCTCGGACCAGGCGGAAAACCCGGCATAATCCCGCCTTCCTGCTAGACGTGTCCTTCCCAAGGAACCACGTCAGACGTATGAATCAGCCAGGTCAGCATTCGGCGTGTTCGTTCGTTGATCAGCCGGCTATAGATCGGGTCGTTGTAGAGGTTATAATATTCCCGCGGATCCTCCAGCATGTCATAAAACTCATTTTCGCCATTGGTGCGCATCGTGAGTTTGTAGCGGGAGTCTCGTTGCATGATGACACGGCAGACGCTGTCCGGCTCTTTTTGCTGTTGCTGCATTTTGGGATAATAGTCGGTTCCCGGCCGGTTAAGAATGGTGTATGGAAAAACATCGGTTCCCTCAAAGCAGTGCGGCTCCCTTGTATCATAACCACCCTCGCAATAAACCACCCGGTCGGGATCGCCGGGGGCTCCTTCGACCTGGTGGCGCAGAGAAACACCAAATTGGTCGTGACGAATGGCAATGTTTTCATAATCAAGAACGGTTGGAAAAATGTCAAAGGATTGGGTCAGTTCACGTACCCGATGGCCGCCCGGACAGCCCGGGCGCCGGATGATCAACGGCACCCGCGTCAACATATCGTCCATGGCACTGGGCCATTTTTCCGGAAGGCCGACATCGCCGGCGAAATCGCCGTGGTCTGAGCAAACAATGACGGTTGTGTCCTCATAGAGGCCTTCCTGCTCCAAGGTCGCGATGACCCGGCCCAGCAGCATATCAGTATAGGATATCATGCCGAGATAGATGGCATTCATTTTCTTGTAGATCCAATCTTCCGGTCGTCCGCTTTCACGATATTGACGAATCAGGCGATACAGTTTCGGCTTGCCCTCCAGCCAGCTCAGGTCACGAAGCGGGGGAATATCGTCGGGGTCGTACATATTGTAGAATTCCTCGGGGCCTGTATAGGGGCAGTGGGGGTAATTTATGGAAAAAAACATAAAAAACGGGCTTTTCTCCGCGGCCATGTCCCGAATAAACTGCATGCCGGCCTCGACAAATTTGTGATCCGGAATGGTTTCGACCTGATCCGCCGGTACCGGCGGGTGAACCATCGTGTAATCTGCTTGTCCTTTTTCTTGTATCACATCCTGCCACATATCCGAGGTCCTTGTGAACTCGATGACGCGATCAAAACCGGCTTCCGTGGCCGTTCGGTCGAAGCAGTGATTTTTAGCTGAAAGACAGGTTTTATAGCCTGCCTCACGGAGATATTTGAAAAAATTCGGCTGGCTGTTGTCGAGTTCATAGCGCAGGGTTCGATAGCCCTTAACATGAGGATACCAGCCGGTTACCAGCGAACAACGGCTGGCGGCGCAAACCGGATGCGTACTGTAATTATGCTCGAAGACCGTCCCTTCCCGGGCCAGTCTTTCATAGTTGGGAGTTTTGATCAAAGGATGTCCATACACAGACATGCTTTCGGCTCGCAGCTCATCAGGATAAAACAGAACGTAATTCATAGGCACCTCGCAAATCGATTCTCTGATTTTAAACGCCATCGTGGATCTTTCGGTTAAATCAACAACATAATACCCAGCGTCAGCCCGGCCGACAAAACAAGCAAAAGTACATCATGCAAACGAAATTTTTGGTATAAAAACCAGATTCCGGCGACAAGCGCAGCCACCGCCAGGCAAGTGACACCTCCCGGAATCCTTTTTTCTCCGGCTATTTTCATGCTTTCATTGAACAATGTAATACACGTGGAAAGAAGCATTCCGCAGATTACCGGCAAAATATAGCGTTTTAAATTTTGCACGAAAGTCGATTGTCCGATGCTGTCATAGAGACGAAGAACCAGCATGGCGATGACACAGCAGATGCTCAAGGAAACAACGGCAGCCAGCAGACCCAACACCCAGCCGCCAAGGTTGCCGGTTGCGGCTGATCCGAACGTATACCCGATCCCGACCGCGATCTTGACCAAAATCGGCCCGGGCAGGGCATTGGCAATCGGCACCAGGCGGGTGAAAAACAGATCGGCTTCGATATAGCCGCCCTGTACAAAAATACCCTCGGCAACAGCAACATAAGCTTCGCCACCGCCAAAAGAGGTCACGGTTGAAAGCAGAACCTTGCCAAGAAAATCCAAGGCATCGCCGGCCAGGTTGACCAGATTGGAAAAATGCGCGGCCAGTCCCAACACGACCGGCAACAAAAGATAAACCGCCAGCGTCAAAACAAATGAGCGGTCCGGATACAGACGGGTTTTGCTTTTCCGTTTCCGGCGGCGCAGAATAATTGCCAGCACCAATACCAGAACCATTACGGCAAGCACGATGGGCTTATATCGATCCCAGCCGATCGCCCGGGCCCCTTTACCGCCGGCCAGAGCATACAAAATCCCCAGGGCAAGCACAGCGGCAAACTCCCGCTTGGCACGCAAGCGCTCCGACAAAATAATGGCAAAAAAGGTGATGATCATCAGATCAATGGTTGAGATGTCCAGCAGCGGAACGCCAAACCGATCGGCATCGACCGCCAGGAGATGCGCCAGAAGCAGGCGAACCTCCCGGCCACCGGTCAAGACAAAGGCACCTAGGCAAAGGGCCAGGTTGATACGGGAGCGAATGGTCTTTTGCACGAAGTGAAGCAACAGGAAAATAATAAACGCCGTGATGCCCAGTGAAGCGTAATTCACATAGTGAAGCGCCGATGACCCCAGACCGGCAAAAAGACTCATCAACAATATGGTCAAAATGACACCGGGCAGCATAACACTGTGAGAAGCCAGCAACGAGCCCGGAAGACCCTTTAGCTGATAACCGATGGTCGCGCCCAACTTGACCGGCAAGGTGCCCGGGGTGATGTTGGTCACGACGGTGTGCTTGAGATAGGTTGAATCGTCCATGGCCTGTCGTGATTCAACGATCTCCCGTTCAATCACGGGAATTAACACACTGCCGCCGCCAAAACCGATGACCCCTATTTTGAGAAACGACAAAACGATCTGAAGCAGATTCATTTTCTTGAGAGGAGAAGCATTCAGATTGTCAGGCGTTTTTTCCATGATGATTCTTTCCAAACGGTCCGCGGCGCGGGTGAATATCCCCATTATACTGGAAATGCGCTAAAAACCAAGATTGTTGCCAAAACAGCTGTTTTGGGCCATTGGGCGGGAACTTTTCGACTCATTCGGAAAATGTTGACACATTTGGAGGAGCCAGATTCGTATGACAATTGCATCGGCCGACTAATTCATGTAAACTTTTGGGTGTGGACTGCCCTAACGAATAATATGTTTTATTATTGTTCACAGTGAGGTCAAAGACCAACAATAGCAGAAAGGCTTCCCCATGACGCTACTGGAAAAATTAATCTACTACCATATGCACAGCCCTGCTACCGACATCTACCATGGTGTCGTCGAGTTGATTTTGCAAAATATTCGAAAGGCCTGTCAAGCAACCATTTATGAGTTGGCCGATCTTTGCCATGTGTCGACCACAACCATCAGCCGGATGTGTAAGTCTTTTGGCCTTGAAAACTTTCAACAGTTTAAATCAGAATTGTCGGAAGTTGTTGACAACTATTATTTTTACTTGCGCTATGTCAATATGAGGCAGGAAATCACCGCCAACATGTCGACCGAACAAGCGCTTGATCTTTATTTGGATCACGTCATCAACAATATCAATAATTTACGCAAGCTTGATTTTACCACGCTTGATCAGATCGTTGCTGCAATGGCTCAAGCTCAGAAAATCTATTTTTTCGTTTATCCCTTCCCTTCAAACGCACTGATTTATCTGCAAGCCAATCTGATCATGGCAGGCAAAAAAACTTTTGTTCTTCAAGATCAATCCCAGCAAGAATCGACACTGGCGGATCTTGATAAGGAAACTGTTGCCTTTTTTATTTATCCATTAACTCGCAGAGCCAATTATTTGACTTCAATGGTTCTTCGAGCCGCCAAAACCAACGCCACCACAATCTTGCTGGCAAATAGCAACTCACCGGTGGTGAGAGAAGTTGACCTGGCTCTTGTCTTCGAAGGGAAAGATAGCATCATCGATGAGTATTCATTCCAGATCGTACTGGACATGATTTCACAACCTTTTCGTGACAATAGGAGCTCTCACGGCAAATGAGTTAAATCAAACTACCCGAATCACGATGACGGGGATAATTGGGTTTCCATAGCTATAAGTGCTCCCTTAGAATTTTCAGCACTTCGGCATAGCCGGCAGGTGAGAAGTGGACAGGGTCGGTCATGTAATCTTGACGAAGCATTCCGTCGTCTGCCAGAAGAGGAGCGTTGCAATTGAGCCAACCGCAACCCAACTCCGTAGCCAGTAGTTGAAGCTGCTCATTGGCAAGATTAACCATATCCATCGTGCGGGAGATGCGGCCTGCAATAGGAGGAGGTTCGTTGCTGTCACGGCACGGGTAGAAAGCCAACATGGTTATTTGACAAGCAGGCAACGCAGCCTGTATGCGGAGGATAAGCGCTTTATATTTACTAAGCAGGTTGTCAAGCGTGTCTCCGGGCAGGCTGAGATCGTTGGATCCTATGTTGATAAACAGTTTGGAAGGCTCAAGATCCAAGACAACGTCCAGAACTTCATTGTACTCATCAATGGTAAAACCCCCGATACCGCGGTTGTAGACTTTTTTTTGTACACCCTAGATTCATCAGCATTTCATTGATCGGAAAGTTCTCCATCAGAGAGGAGCCTGCGCAAACAGTCTGCCCTTTCGTTGCCATTTGATTCAACTCACGATAGCTTCGGATCGTTCTCTCACGTATGCGTGTAAGGAAGGTTATTAATAAATCCGGTATATTTTGACCCATAGAGAAAACTCCTTGTCCCAGGTTAACTTCGATGATTGCGAAAGGCCGTTGAGGAGAGCTCTTTCCTGTTCTTATGGTTCCACGACAGATACAGATACAGCATCCGGATCTCCGGACTGGAAGGATCCGGGCACACGGTATGTCTCCGGTTCAGGGGGAACCACATTAACTTCCTCCGGCGCTTCTATAGGCGCCCAGTCATAAGGCACTCGATAGGCTCGATAAACCGAATTCTGCATCAGAGTCGGTGCCTTGGAGTTCTTGAAAGGGTTCTGATATTCCCACACGATCTCTTTTTCCGGAGTAACTTCAATGAACTGGCCATCCGCTCCTTGGTTGATCAGTGTGTTGCCGTTAGGAAGACGCTGGACGGAACTAATGTACGGACTAAAAAAATTGTGGGCACACATTTCTATGCGTCCCATGGGCCCGTAGGCGATCTGGCTATACTCCCACACGGTTTTCATTGTTGAGGGATCAATTTCCAAAACGCGGGAGTAATGTCTCCTCACAGAGTTTACACCGTCAAAGGCTACAGGAGTAGGTGCAGAAAAACCGCCAAACCCTCCATTATCATAAAGGATCACGTTTCCTTCACCCGGCACACCCTTTGGAATCATGTAGACACAATGCTGGCCAATGATCTGCCCAATGGCTGCCGCCTCCTCCGTCTCCCGGCAATCCGGACCCAATCGCCAAACCACCGCTCCACTCTGTTTATCAATGATGAATACACAGTTAAGTTGTCGGGAAGAGCAAATGATGTTGTCCGGATGGAATCGCTTATCTCTGCTCTCATAGTGGCTATTCGCACCAAGAGTAGAAATGGCGTTCAGGTGGATCCAATCTCCGGGAATATCACCCCCAGCCCGTACCGGCTCCTCGTAAAGAGATGTTTTCGCTTCGTCAGACAATCCGAACTCATCGAAATGCTCGTGGGCATTCCATTCCCAAACCGTCTCTCCATCTCGGTCGACCTCAATGATACGCTCATCCAAAAGCTCATGCCTGGATATCTTTTCATCTTTTAGCACTTTATGGGTCAAAATCAGTACGTTTCCGGGCATAGCCTCTTGGGCAAATACAGATTTTTTATCTCCGATCACCTCAAGATCATGGTGGGCGCATGCCACCCACTCGCTTGTGCCGTCTTGCATTGTCATCCGGATATTGCGAGTAAACAACCACTGTTCTTGTCCGTTCCAATCAAAAACCACAACCGCTTTATAGCTTCCCCGCCCCGGCGCAACCGGAATACTCCCTCGGCACGCCAAAATATCACCATCTGCTAAAGGCTTGGCTGTATTATTCACACCTTTCCAGATACGGACCAGTCTTCCGTTCATATCAATCAAACACAGTCCCGGTTCGGAATGATATAGCGTATAACCATTGTACGCACGGCTTCGATCATATTTTGTCACGCCGGTAGGAAAAACACTGGGTCTACCCATATTTCAGATGCCTCCAGATTCAATATTCTCTTTAATTCTTCAACTCTTCCAGCTGTCTCCATGTCTCTACTGTATTCTGCTGCGGTATCCCAGGTGTACTTCTTCCGGCCTCGATCAAACGAAGAAGGTTGGCCTTCATCCGGACAATCAGATCCTTGTTTTCAGCAGCCAAATTCTTCCTTTCGCCGGGATCGGCCTCCAAATCATACAATTGATATGGGATCTCTTCCGAACAGGTTGGCTCTACGGACACATAACCCATAGCACCGCTGAGAGGACCGCCGTTATGAGCGCACAACTCCAGCTTCCAATTCCCTTCCCGAATGGAGAAAAAACCTGCACCGGAGTGGTGAATAATATGTTCACGCACAGGCCGGCAACCGCCTTCCAGCAGGGGAAGAACCGAGACGCTGTCTTCTGCCGCATTTTCCGGTACATCAACAGACAATATTTCTGCAAACGTCCGGAAAAAGTCCGAGTGGCAGACCATTTCTCCGCAACTGATTGCTTCGGCAAATTTTTTAGGCCAGGACACAATCGTGGGCTCGCGGTGTCCACCCTCCCAAATATCCGCCTTTTTACCACGATAACCGCAGCTGGGATCGTGTCCCAAACTGTTCAGCAGAGGGTAATCGGCTACTCCGCTACAGCCGTTGTCGCTGGTAAATACCACAATTGTGTTGTCCCAGATTCCAAGTTCTTTCAATTTTGCTGTAATTTCACCTACCATGGCATCCAGCTGCAGAACCACATCGCCATACAGGTTTAGACCGCTTTTACCCTCGAATTCAGGCAGCGGCAACAGGGGGCCATGCACCGCTGGGGTAGGATAATAGAGAAAAAATGGCTCGTTTGCGTGGATCTCGATCAGTTCCAGAAGTTTGTTCTGCAAGTGAGGAAGCACATCTCTAGGATGGAATCCTGACGCTGTCGGTCCACGCTGCCACTGCTGTTGCATAGTGGGGCCGCCACGATCCAGCGGCCATACTCCGCTCAGATGATCCGGAACTTTCGTTACTTTTTCATTTTCAATATAGGTGTAAGGCGGCTGATCCAAAGAAGCGTTCAACCCGTAAAAATAGTCAAACCCATAGCTGCGCGGACCGGACAGTGTGGGCTTTGTAAAGTCAATGCCGACCGTATCCAGAACTGCTCTTCTTCTGCCTTGCTCCGGCTGAGTGTCGGCCTGTTTCCAAGCCTCGATCTCATCTTCCGCTCCATACATAGATCCATCGATGCTCTCCAGCTTCTGCCAACCCATACCAAGATGCCACTTTCCAATACAGGCGGTAAAATAGCCCGCCTTCTTGAACACATTGGCCATGGTCATGCGACCAGGTTCAATCAGCGGTGTTCCCTCACCCATCAGTACGCCCTGTTTCAGCCGGGAACGCCAGTTATACCGGCCTGTCAGCAACCCATAACGAGAGGGCGTGCACACCGCGGAGGTGGCATGGGAATCAGTAAAGCGCATGCCGCGCCGTGCCAGCGCATCAATGTTTGGTGTCTGAATTTGAGATTCCGGATTAAAGCAGGAAACGTCACCTATTCCCAGGTCATCCACAAATACAAAAATAACATTAGGTTTCACTTTAGACTTCCTTTTTAAAATAGCAGTACGTCGGCAATCCATCCAAGACTGTTTTTGATTATAAACCGGCAGCATTGCCTTTGAATACCCAGGTTTCATTGATTTCCGGGTGTAGCTGTCCCCATTGACTCAGTAATTGAAGGTTTTTTGATGGCTCTCCGGTTTCCATTGCACGCTTGACCTTGTAGTCAGCATCGGAAGCATGCTCAGCGCAGATCCCTCGAAGCCGGTCTGCAACCAAAGGCAACTCAGAAATAACATTCAGGGTTTCTTGTGGATCGTCCTGCAGATCAAACAACAGATCTTGATCCTCCAAACCCTGATATGTAATAAACTTGTATTGGTTTTCTCTTACCATGAGACCATACGCGCAGCCTTGTCCTTGACGCCCGGAACCGAGCACTTCACTAATAATGGGTCTCGCAGGCAACTGATTGCCTACCAACGCGGGACTGAGGTCCTGGCCGGCTGAATGAGGCAAAGCAGGTGCTCCGGTCATGGAGCAGATGGTCTCGCCGATATCCAGCAAACTGACCGGGGTATCAATGATCTGGGGTTCAAATCCGTCCGCCACAATGATCAACGGTATTTTTGAAGAATGCTCAAAAAATGTTTGTTTGCCGTTGAGCAACTTATCGCCTACATGATCGCCATGATCCGACACATAGATAAAAATACCCTTCTTGTCGTTTCGATCAAGATAAGCTCTGAATGCTGCATAAACTTCGCCAACCAGCTCGTCCTCACTTTCGACCATCGCATAGTAAGTTGCCCGGCAATCCAATAGTAAATCTTTTTCGTCAGAGCTGAAACCAAATCTCTGACGCACTCTGGTAATGCCATCGCAAGGATAGCTCATTGACCAGGATTTCATCGTTTCGGCAATCCGGGGACGATAATAGGCAACCTTTTCGGTATCGGCACCTAAGGGCCAATGCGGCATATATGTGCCCACAACAACCGCTGTTTTTCGCTCATGATCTTCCGAATAATACTTTTTTGCGGCATCGGCAACATACCGATCATAATGCAATGCAGCAGCATTATCAGCAGAAAAGAGCTTTTTGACACTGGCGCCTTCGCGAGTCTTGTGCAAACCCGGCTCACCTGTGAAAATCATGCCCCAATGGGTTGGCGTAATATCATCCGCAATCCGTTTCTCAAATCCGTGCCGTTGATCCAGACCCATAAAATGCATACGTCCGCAGAGTACGGTTTCATAACCGGCAATGCCCAGACTATGTAAAAAAGTCGGATCATGGCTGGCCAGGGCATTGCCATTGGTGATCACGCCAACGTCCAGCGGATAGCGGCATGTGACAAATGAAGTTCGAGCAGGGACACAAAGGGGACACGGCGTATAGGCATTGGTAAAGACCGAACCCTGACGAGCCAGGCGATCCAGGTTAGGTGTTCTGACTACCGGATCACCCATATAGCCTGTTATGAGACCGGCATGCTGATCACTCATAAATATCAATACTTCATAGTCACTGTTTTCGTTCATGGATTTATTCAACTCTCCTTTTTGACTGTTATTTCATACATCAATTGCTTTCAAAAAATTGCCTGCCGAACAGAGGCGCGCTTTCAAAACGCTTCGCCAAAGGAGCTGACCGAAGAAATATGGTTTTTGCATTTCGGAATTGAACAGGTGTAGCTGCCGCGGAAGCTTTCACACCCGCGGCAGCCACCCATAAAACACTAGCGTACAGGACGCAATTTTGTAATATTGAGGTAGTCTCGCTTAATCAAATCAAGACCTTCGATGTCACGGGACGAAGCGTGGCAAACCAGCTTGTTATACAAACCGACCAGACAGTGATTGTCGAAAATGTACTCGATCACATCGTACCAGCCTTGGGCCTCAATCTCAGGATTACTCGAAGTTGCTCGGCTGAGGATTTCGGTCATGGCGGGATCGGTGATTTTGGGGCCGCCGATGACCTCGAAGTTAGGCCGCACCAAGTTGAAGTTGTCTGGCTTGATATAGCTATTATCAGTGTTTCCTATAGTGAGGTCGTAGTTGCCGGCACGGGCCTCGGGAACAAACCCGCCCGGGTCCATGGGGAGAATTTCCATCGTGATTCCCAGTTGACGCAGAGACTCCTGTACCAAGGTAGCGGCAGGTACCATACCCCTCAGGCACTTACACTCGATAGCAAGACCGTCGCCATAACCGGCCTCTTTCATCAGCTGCTTGGCCTTTTCCGGATCATAGGGGTTGATTCCGCCCTCATGATACTCATGATAGTACTTGTTGCTCGCGGGCACAAATCCCTGCGCAACTGTGCCTAATCCCATATTAACCACCTGATTGATGCCTTCGGAATCGATGGCGTAGGAAACAGCTTCACGCAATTTGGGATCGGTAAAGACGCCTTTGGAGCAGTTAAAGTAGACCATGAAGGTTGCTCCGCTGTTGAACAGCACGGCTTGTGTGTTGGGATCGTTCTGAAGTGTCACTGCTTCGCTGATGGAAATCGTGTCGGCCACTTGGGCATCACCACTTTTAACCGCAAGCAGACGGGACGCGGCATCGCTGGACCACATCAGCTTGATGTATTTGTAGTAGCCGTTGTAACTCTTATCCCAGTAGTTTTCGTTACGCTCCAATAAAATATACTCGCCGGCTTTCCACTCAACAGCGTTATAGCGACCACAACCCAAGGGCGCATTGCGCTCGGTCTTGTCCAGGCCACCAACGGCCTGAACACTGGCCTCGCTGTAAATCGCGGCAGAAGCTTCTGCAAAGGCTACTGCCCAGCCGGGAGTGTACTTGCTATAGGCCACCACCAACGTCCGGTCATCCTCAATTACAAAATTTTCGATGTCCATGTTGTTGGTCCAGTCCTGCTTGCCATCAATACAGCAGGAAACAGTATAGACCACATCGGCGGCGGTAACGGGGGTGCCATCGGTATAATGAATGTCATCGCGAAGTTTGATTCGATAGTGCAGCTCATCAATGACCTCATAACTCTCAGCCAGAGAGAAATCAACGTCGCCCTTTTCGCGGTTAAACTCAAACAGATGGCCGCCTATGGCATATTCCACAATGCATGCAACCTGGTCGGTGATACCGGTCAGGCCGGTCAAAGTGGTTGGTTCTGCAGCCAACATGATAACAATGGTCTCATCGGACTTCTCGGTGTTCTCCTTTCCGGTGGTGGAAGCAGAATCACTGCCCGTCGGTTCACCGGGAGCTGTGGTTTGCTGAGGATTTGTGGTGCGTTGGGGTTGTTCGGTACCGGGCTTATCGCAGGAAACCAAAACAAACAGCATCGCCAGCACCAGGATCAGTGCGCCGATTCTTGCGAAAGTCACTTTTTTCATCTTAATCACTCCTTGTATATTTTTGCACCCGCTGCATCCACCAGGTGGCATGCAACGAAATGTCCGGGAAGAACTTCGCGAAGCTTCGGCTCGGTCTGGTGGCACTTGTCTGTAGCATACGGACAGCGGGCTACAAACCGGCAGCAGGGCTTCGGATTGATGGGCGAGGACAGCTCGCCCGTCAGCAAAATGGGTTTTCTTTCCACATGGATGTTGGGAATGGGAATCGCGGACAGCAATGCCCGGGAATAAGGATGCAATGTGTTTTTGAACAGTTCGTCGGAAGCGCATTTTTCCACCACTTGCCCCAGATACATTACTGCAATCTCATCAGCGATATGCTTGACTACAGACATATCGTGGGTAATAAAGAGATATGTCAGATTACGCTCTTCCTGAAGATCCTGAAGAAGGTTCAGAATTTGTGCCTGAATGGATACATCCAGCGCTGAAACCGGTTCATCACAGACGATGAATTCAGGATCCAGCGACAGTGCACGAGCCACACCGATGCGTTGACGGCGGCCGCCATCCAGTTCATGAGGATAACTATTTCTCAGACGGCGGGCAAGGCCCACCGCATCCATCAGCTCCTCCACTTTAATATGGAGCAGTTTCTTATCCTTTATTTTTCTGTTGACTTTCAAAGGCTCCGCGATCAGGTTTCCCACGCTCATGCGAGGATCCAAAGACCCGTAGGGATCCTGAAAAATCATTTGAATTTTATCGCGATAGGGCGCGAACTCTTTGACGGTCATAGGCACAATATTCACTCCATCAAACCACACCTCACCGGCGGTGGCTTCGTGGAGCTTCATCAGTGTTTTTCCAAGCGTGGATTTTCCGCATCCGGATTCACCGACAACACCCAGCGTCGTACCCTTCTCCATGGTAAGCGTTACGTCATCCACCGCATGAAGCATACCTTTGGGAGTATGAAAATATTTCTTCAGGTTATTGATTTCAAGAAATGCCATCTTTACACACTCCCTTTTTCCACACGAAAGCAGCGCACAAAATGTCCGGGTTCCGCTTCCACAAGGTCAGGATCTCCCGTCTTGCAACTTTCACAGTGTTTATCACAGCGATCATAGAATGTGCAATATTCAGGCAGATCCATGGGGTCTGCCACCAGGCCGGGAATTGGAGACAGACGAGATACATCTTTCTCAAGACTCGGGATAGAACTCAAAAGCCCCCGTGTATAAGGGTGCCGGGGTCGATCAAAAATGTGTTCCAGATCGCCGCATTCCACGATCTGGCCACCGTAGATAATGGCACACCTGTCGCACATTTCGGCCACAATACCTAGATCATGGGTGATCATGAGCAGGGCGGTTTGCTGTTCCCGCTGTAAGGTACGCATCATATCCAGCACCTGAGCCTGAATAGTCACATCTAAAGCCGTGGTGGGTTCGTCGGCCAGAAGCAGCTCGGGTTCACAGGCCAACGCAATGGCGATTATGACGCGCTGCCTCATGCCTCCGGAGAATTGATGCGGGTACTCATAATACCGCTCTGCAGGAATGCCGACCTTCTCCATCATTTCTTTGGCGCGCTGAGTAGCTTCTTTTGCGGAGCAAATATTATGCAGCTCCACCACCTCTGCGATCTGGTCACCCACATAACGGACAGGGTTCAGCGCTGTCATGGGATCCTGAAAAATCATGCTGACCTTCTTGCCGCGAATATGCCGCATCTCATGATTGCTTTTCGCGACCACAACATCTTTCTTTTTTCTGCCTTTTTGTACTTTTTGCTTTCCAAGAAGGATTTCACCATCCAGAATAATCTCACCATCGATCACATGAGCAGGCGGGACAGGCAGCAGCCCCATAATGCTTAAGGCGATCGTGGTCTTGCCGGCACCGGTTTCTCCGACAAGGCCAAGCACTTCACCTTTTTTTATCTCGAAACTGACCCCGTTGACGGCTTCCACAACGCCCTCATGAGTCTCATAATGTACCACCAAATCCTTAATGGAAACAACAGTGTCGTTATTTTCTCTTTTCACAATGCAGTCCCGCCTTACTTCAGTCTAGGATCGAACGCATCACGCAGTCCATCACCCAACATGTTAAAAGCTAAAATGGTAAACAGAATCATAAGGGAGGGGAACAGAACCATGTGAGGATAAGCGGTAAAGAATCCTTTGCCGTCACTGAGAATCAATCCCCACTCCGGTGTAGGAGGATTCAACCCTACACCGAGGTAGCTCAGAGATGCCATCATATTGATGGTCGCTCCCATCAAGCCAACCACAAAGATAACCATAACGCCAACTGAATTGGGGATCATGTGACGGAAAATCATGCGCCACCGTCCTACACCAATCGCGCGAGAAGACTCCACATAGTCCGCATTCTTCACATTCAAAATGGCTGCCCGGCAATTTTTGGAGATGGTAGGCATGGTGGAAACCGTAATCGCCGTGATCATCTGGGGAATACCGTTGCCCAGCGCCGCCGTAATGGAAATGGCCAGCATAACCTGCGGGATGGCCTGAAACATGTCCATAAATCTCATAATCAGATTATCCACCCGGCCTCCAAAGTAGCCTGCAATCACTCCCAGCATACCGCCGGTGAGGAATGAGGCAATCACACACATCAGACCAAGGGACAAGGAGTATCGGGCACCGTACACACAGCGGCTGAACAAGTCTCTTCCGAAATTGTCGGTCCCGAACAAATGCCTGGCATTTGGCGTTTGGTACGCATCCGCATAGATCTGTTGCTGATACTCATACGGAGCAATCCATCCGGCAAAAATAGCGGCAATCAGCATCAGGAGAATAATCGCAAGGCCAAGCAATGCCGTACGATTTCTGCGTAAACGTCGCCAAGCTTCTTTTCCGGGAGTGGACACCTGGATCGTTTTTCCGGCGTGTTTCTTTTTAAAGCGAGCAATCGCGGGCGTCATTCTTTTTGCCATATCAACGTTCCTCCCTTGCTCCCTTGCGTAATATTCTCTTTTCCCGGCTCTCACTCTCGTAGACAAAGCTACTCTTCAGGCGAGGATTGATCCAAACAAAGCTCAGATCGACCAGCAGATTAATCAGCGTGAATACGAAGGCCAGAAACAGGACACCTCCCTGAACACTTGGGAAGTTTCTTGCCGTAATTGCGTCACCGATATATTTTCCGATGCCCGGGATGCCAAACACTGTTTCCACGATCAAAGCACCGCCCAATTGGTGTCCGATCTGGATACCAATGCTGGACGCCACGGGAATAAAGGCATTCCGGAATGCGTGACGTATAATAATCTTTCCTTCGGTCTGACCTTTTGCCCGCGCGGTGCGGATATAGTCCTGACGAATGACTTCCAAGAAGCTGGAGCGGGTAATGCGCGTATATCGGGAAAGACTGCTGACGCCAATGGTTACCATGGGTAAAATATAGCCGAGATTTGAGGCAAGACCAACCGCCGGCAACCATCCAAGATTAACAGAAAATATGGTGATCAGCACCAATGCCAGAACGAATCCGGGACAGGCCGCAAAGAGCATGGACAAAACCAAGATCGTACTATCCACCCATGTGTATTGTTTCAGTGCAGAGAAAACACCCAACGGCAATCCCAAAAGCAACCCTATCGTCACCGCACCGAAACAAATGATCAATGTATAAGGGAATCTTCCGAGTATCTCACCAAGGACGGGCTGACGTGTTGAATAAGATAAGCCGAGATCCCCGGTAAATACGTCTTTTACATAGCGGAAAAACTGAATCACGAGGGGGTCATTCAGTCCCAGTTCTTCTCGCAGTTCCGCGCGCTGTTCCGGCGTAGCATTTTGGGAAAGAAGTGAATCAACCGGATCACCGGGAGTTACTGCTCGCAGAATAAAAATGAGCAAGGTAACCCCCAACAAAATCGGTATCATCAACAGGACTCTTCGCAATACAAACTTGGTCATCACTGCACCTCCGCCCTGTCGGGGCGTGTGAAAATCCCATCTTTCTATAAACCTGGTCTTCCTGTAGCAAGCCGAGTCTCACAGCTGAAGAAAAGTAAAGCTGAATTCATGTTAGCATGTTGCAGCCAAATGGAGTTTCCAAGTTTTGTCTGCAAGTTTCCGACAAGTCAGAACTGTCACACCGGGCGCTTTTTTGTTTCTCGCTCTGAAACTTTGTTGCCGGATCAAGAATCCTGCAACTTATTTCGCCGACAAACTGGCCGATTGGCTGCCTAAACCGGATGAAATGCCGGATATAATTACACTTAGCAAAACAGCATCCTGATAATCGGGAGGAACGAACATGAATCAACCTGATCTGTTGGTCTTTATGAGTGATCAGCACAGCCCCAATGTGTCCTCGTTTGTTGGCGGACCTGCCCAAACACCCAACTTGGAAAAGCTAAGCGCCGATGGTGTTGCTTTTACCTCGACCTATACGGCTTGTCCGATTTGTGTCCCGGCCCGGACATCGATGTTATTGGGGCGGTTACCTTCAAAAACCGGAGTTTTTACCAATGGAGCCATCCCCGAAAGTTCAGCAACTTTTTTGCATAGCTTGGTTGCGGTCGGTTATGAAACAGTTCTTATCGGCCGCATGCACTTTTTCGGAACCAATCAGCGACATGGATTTATCAAGCGACTGGTTGGCGACGTGACCCCGGTCTCCTGGAATTATCCCCGCGAGAAAGTGGCGGCGAGAAATGGTGAATTGAACGGTACTTTTTCAGAGCCGGGGGCAATTTCCGTCATCGGCGGCGGCAATTCGCCTGTCCTGGAATTTGACCGGCAAGTCGTTCAGGCAGCAATTGATTATCTTGCCGAGCCGCATGATAAACCTCAATGCGTCTTTGTCAGCACTTACGGGCCACATTTTCCTTACGTAGCACCACCGGAACTTTACTGTAAATACAAAGAACTGGTTGATGTCCCGGAAACGTTCAGCCGGCCGCCGGATGTATTGAATCCCCTTTTGAAAAACCGGGTCATTGATGTCGACCCGGAGACCGTCGTCCGAGCAAGAGCGGCTTATTTTGCCATGATTGAAACGATCGATTCCCAGGTTGGTGAAGTTCGCGCGGCCTTTGACCGCTATCTGGCCCGACAGGGGCACAAGGGAGTTTTTGCCTATTTTTCCGATCACGGTGATCAAGCCGGTGAACACGGGCTCTTTGGGAAAATGACTTTCTTTGAAGGTTCTGCCCGGATTCCGCTGATCGTCGCCGGCGATGGCGTGGCCAAAGCAAAGCGAATCCAGACGCCGACCAGCATTTTGGATATCGGGCCGACCCTTTGTGCTCTGGCCGGAACCGTACCACCACCAAGGCAAGACGGCATCAGTCTGTTGCCCGCCTTAACGGGGGAGGAATTGCCGCCTGACCGAATGGTTATCACCGAATTGATCGATGATGTCATCGGCAACAAGGCCATTGTCATCGGTCCTGAGCATCCAGTGCCGGCTCGGATGATTCGTTGGAGGCAATTTAAATTTATTACTTATACCGGGTATGAAGATTATGATTTGCTGTTTGATGTGGAAAACGATCCGGAGGAAACAATCAATTTGATCGCTCAGTGGCCTGCCCTTGCTGAGCAATTGAGACAATCCGCTTTGGTTGAGTGGGATCCGGAAGAGCTGGTACAAAATCACTTGGTAGGCCATACCAACTTTGAGTTGGTCAAAGCATGGGAGAGGGCGGTCGGACCGGATTTAAGCGAATTTTGGCGCAACCTGCCTGATGACGCACGAAAAAAACCGGTAGTGTCGTAAGAAAAACAAATAACAAATAAAGAGAGAAGGAGACAAGCAAAATGCGTGTACTATTGATCGATCTTGATACCCTGAGAGCAGACCATCTAGGTTGTTACGGTTGCAGCCGCAATACGTCACCCAATATCGATCGTGTGGCCGCCGAAGGAGTAACCTTGACTAATTATTATTGTTCTAACGCGCCTTGCTTGCCCTCACGCAGTGCGTTGATGAGCGGTCAGTTCGGCTTTCACTCCGGGATAACCGGGCACGGCGGTACAGCCGCGGATCGTTTTATTCAGGGTCCCTCCCGTGAGTTCTTCCCGGAATACAACTTCAGCAGCCTGCCGGCTCTGTTTCGCCAGAGCGGTTGTCGCACAGCCCTGATCAGTCCTTTTAGTGAACGCCACGGCGCCTATTGGTTCAATGGGGGATTCAACGAAATCTATAATACAGGGAAAATCGGCAATGAAATCGTTGACGATGTCGAACCCGTTGCCACCAAGTGGCTCAATGAAAACGCCGACAGCGACAACTGGTTTTTGTATATCAACTTCTGGGACGCCCACGCCTATTATCGCACACCTGTTGAGTATGATTTCCCTTTGGCCGATGATCCGGTCAACACCTGGATTGATCAGGAAACACTGGATCGCCATCTGAAAATGGTCGGTCCGCGCGGGCCGCTCGAGCCGGGTATGTACAACGATAAGATCGCACATGGGCACGACGGGCGCGATTTGTCAGCCAGTCTTCCTCGCCAGCCCGGCAAACTCCTGACGATGGCCGATGTGGAAAAATGTATCAACGGTTATGACTGCGGCATCCGCTATATCGATGACTGCCTGGGACGGCTTTTCGATATTCTGAAAGAAAAAGGGGTCTGGGAAGATCTTTGCATCATCATAACCGCCGATCACGGAGAAAATTTTGGAGAATTGGGCATTTACTCCGAGCATGCTACCGCCGATCACGCCACCTGCCACATCCCGATGATCATCAAATGGAACGGTTGCCGGAAAGGCGTCAAAGAGCATTCACTCCATTATAATCTTGACCTTTTGCCTACCTTGGCTGATTTGCTGGGGAAAGAAAAGCGGCCGATTTGGGATGGCGAAAGCTATCGCAACGCACTTGAAGGCTCATCATTCAAGGCGCGAGAATACTTGGTCGTGGAACAGCACGCCCATACGGCTCAACGAAGTGTCCGGTTTGGCGACTACCTATACATTCGCACATATCATGATTGGTATCATCTTTTTGACCGCGATATGCTCTTTAATCTCAAGGACGATCCTTACGAGCAGCACAACATCGCCGGTGAGCGCCCGGATCTTGTTAACCAAGCCTGCAGCCTGATGCTTGACTGGCATGATGAAATGATGCGGAAGCATAACAACCGACCGGATCCGTTGTGGACCGTCATACAGGAGGGGGGCCCGTTACACGCCCGGGGTCGCCTGCCTGAATACATCGACTACCTGAAACAAACCGATCGTGAATGGGCAATCCCCGAACTGACCAAACGCCATCCACAGGAGTTTTCATCATGAATTATGTACTGATTTACCCGGATGAGCTACGTGCCGAAAGCCTGGCTTGCTATGGCCATCCGCTGGTCAAAACACCCAATATCGACCGGCTGGCTCAAGAAGGAGTCCTTTTTGAGCGTAATTACACGCAGCATCCGGTCTGTGGTCCATCACGGGCCTGTTTGGCCACCGGCTGGTATCCACACGTTGATGCCCGTCGCTCTTTCTATCTGCTTGACAGTAAAGTCCCGAACATGTTTTCCTTATTGAAAAAATCCGGCTTTCATTTAGGGCACGCCGGCAAAGATGATATGTTTGACCGGGCATCCATGCCGTTGATCTTTGATGATCTGATGCCTTTCCGGCTGTCCGATGCCAATCCGAATCAGCGGACCCCCGTAAAGGAGATCGGTCTGAGCACAATGCTAACCGCACCGATTGACCCGAACATTTTGGAACAGGATCAACGATTCACCAATGATGTCAAAGGATACCTGCAGCGTCGCCGTGATGACGGTCGGCCTTTTTTCCTGATGTTATCGCTTTTTAATCCTCACCCGCCTTATACGGCATTGGAAGAGTACTACAACATGTATGATCCGGATGATCTTCCTCCCTTGCGCGGCGAGGGCTGGCTGGACGGTAAACCTGACCTTTATCATCAAATCAGGCGGTTTCGCCGAACCAAAGAAAACGATCCGGCGCTTTATCGCAAAGTACAGGCGGTTTATCTCGGCATGGTCAGCTATGTCGATAATATGGTTGGCCAGGTCATTCAATCCTTGCAGGAGCATGGTCTTTACAAAAATACGATGATCATTTTTTGCTCTGATCATGGTGATTTTGCCGGCGAAGTCGGTCTGGTCGAAAAATGGCCCAACGCCATGGATGATATGATAACCCGCGTCCCGTTGATTGTTCGCCGTCCGGGATGTCCCGAAGGACTACGTGTTCATACATTAACTCAAAGCATGGATATCCTGCCGACAATCTGTGATTACGAGAACGTTGCCATCGATTACGATCAGTTTGGTATCTCCCTGCGACCCCAAATCGAAGGCTCGCCGGGGGATGAACAACGTGCGGTTTACTGTGAGGGCGGGTATGACCGGCGTGAACCTCATTGTTTTGAACCCACCTGTTTTGTCAGTGGCCGCCGCAGTGCTGAAGGGTTGATGGAAAATCAAAAAAATTCGGTTTATTATCCGAAAATGCTTCAACAGCAGGAAGAACCGGACAGCGTTTGCCGGACTGTTATGCAGTGCTGGCAAGAATGGAAGATCACCATTCGGACCAATGACGATAACGAACTGTACAACTTGCAAGAAGATCCCTTGGAACAACACAATCTGTTTTTTGATCCCCGGTATGAGCAGATCCGTAACGAATTGGTTGCTAAATCATTTAAATGGTTGATCAACACGTCTGATGTCACGCCTTGGGAACGGCATTGGTAGGTCGTAGAATTTTCCCCGGAGTTTCTCTCCTTCCTTCAAGAAAAGAACAATCCCGCCATTTGTGAAGGAAACATTGAGAAACCTTTACAATCGTTCTTTTGTTATAGAACCAATCCGGCAGGCATGTTATAATATTGACCGGCTTTCGAGGCCGATCAT
>JAAYNF010000041.1 GCA_012520975.1 Clostridiaceae bacterium
CAAGCCTGACCGATGGCTGGTCGATGAAATTTGTTTCGGCAGTTCCGGATGATGCCCAACCCGAACGTTTCATGAGTAAAATAACGTTGGGTGATTGGGCGGATCGCCAAGATCTCAAAAATTCTTCCGGAACCGGAACCTACCGAAATACATTCAACTGGCAAAGAAGCCAAGGTCCGATGGTGCTCGACCTGGGCCGGGTTGGGGACATCGCCGTCGTCCGTGTAAATGGACAGGAAATGCCGCCGATGCTGATCTATCCGTTTGCAGCGGATATAACCGAGATATTGAAAGAAGGCGTCAACGAGCTTGAAGTCAGCGTCACAAATACTCTGCGCAACGGGATGATCGGCCAAGGGTTATTCCGTGGGCCCCGCGGCCGGGCGCTGTCCGGTCTCATTGGTCCGGTCAGACTGCTAAGGCACGAAGACGCCGTCAAGGGGTGAGCTCCTCGATCAGTTTTTTCAAGACCTCATTGGTCAATGACAACTCTCGTGACGAGCCGATAAAAACTGAAATTGCCGGCGGATCGGTCTTTTTGTTCTTCAAACGATATTCCGCCGGGCGGCAGCCGTAAGTTTCTAAAAAATGGCGGTTTAGATATTTGATATCGGAAAACCCGCTCTCAATGGCGATGGAGCCGACGCTTTTGTTGGTTGTCGACAACATGTTGGCGGCCAGAGACAGGCGCACCTGCGCCAGATATTTTTGATAGGAAATACCAAGATGCTTCCGGATAAAATGAGAAAGGTAGAACGTGCTGAGTCCTTCACGGCGTGCCAGATCTTCCAAGGTGATCTTGTATGCCGCATTATTGTGAATATACAAAAGGATTCGGTTTAAACGGTCAAGATTGCTTTCATAAGAGTCAATTTCCTTTTGGGCGGTTATTTTGTACGGCAATTCAGAGAGCAGTGTAAAAACCAACGTGTTAAGCAATGCCATCAGGAGAAATTGGAAATTAGGCTTGCTGTCGGCAAAAGTGCGGATGACATCAAGCAAGACCTGTCGAACTGCCGACCATCGGGAATCCTGCTGATTGTGACGCAGATGACGATCACTGAAACGAATGTATTGCAGGTCGGAAAAATAGCGTTTGCAGAAGGTTGGTGTGAACTGGATCACAAAAAGCAGATTGCCTTCGCCGGTCTGACGGAGGGAATGAATCTCAAAGTGATTGACAACAAAAATGTCTCCTTGACTCAGCAAGATGTTTTCTGTGTCCAGCGACAACCAGATCGAGCCTTGCAGGACATAAAGAACCTCAATTTCACCATGCCAATGCTGTATCCGTTGGTCAATTGTTACAAAATAGGCATGCAGACCCAAACCTTTTATGTGTTTGATAAATTCATAATCATGATTTCTGTTCATGCACCCTGCCTCTCTGCTTGTTTCCCGATGATAGCAAAATTGTCTGCTTTTTTCAACCAGCAAGTCTTTGTGATTTCCCGTGAATCATGCTTTAATAGAGTAAGCAGTGGAGGTGCTCTGTATCCGGTCTGCTTGTTTAGCTTGTATATTATTATTTTTCGGGAGGTCTGCGAAATGAAAACAACAATTAGTTATGGTATGGTCGGCGGTGACATAAACGCTTTTATCGGCAAAGTCCACCGCGGCGCAATTGCCTTTGAGCCCAACACAACTTTGGTAGCGGGATGCTTCAGCCGCAATTTGGAAAAAAACCTGCTGACAGCACAAACCTATCGCGTTCCGGCGGATCGTACCTATGCCAGTTACGAAGAAATGGCTGACCAAGAGAGTTTGCGTCCGGACAAGATCGACTTTGTCGTCATCTGCACACCCAATAACACCCACTATGCGATTGCCAAGAAGTTTTTGGAAAAAGGATTTAATGTTTTCTGCGAAAAGCCGATGACTTGGGAAATCACCGAAGCCGAAGAGCTCGAAAGGATGGCTCGGGAAAAAGATCTCCTTTTCGGTGTCGCTTATGCTTATTCCGGCTATCATATGGTCAAATTTGCCAAGATGCTGGTTGATGAGGGGAAATTGGGCAAGATCATCAACGTCAACGGAGAATACCCGCAGGAATGGCTGATTGACGAATTGAGCGAAACCATCAGCAAAACGGCAAAATTCTCCGGCTGGCGCGCCGACCCCAAGGTATCCGGCATATCCAACTGCACCGGCGACATCGGCACGCACATTGAGCATACGGTGTCCTACATTACCGGTCTGCGTGTCAAGCGTCTCTGCGCTCGTACCGACTATTTCCAAAACGATCTTGATCTTAACTCCAACGTTCTGTTGGAACTGTCAAATGGCGCCAGCGGTGTTTTCTGGAGCTCTCAGGTCGCTATCGGTCACATGAATGGCCTTCGCGTCCGGATTTACGGTACCCTCGGCTCGTTGGAATGGATCCAGGAGCAGCCCGAGCAGCTGAAATTTACACCCCGTGGCGAAGCGCCTCAGCTTTATTATCGTGGCGCCGGTTATGTCGGCGGCCGTGCCGCTGAACTGAGCCGTATCCCGGGTGGCCACATTGAAGGCCATTACGAAGCCTTTGCCAATATGTACAAAACGTACATGACCGCCTTGTTGAAAAAGGCCAACGGCGAGCCGTTGACCGAGAACGATCTGGATTTCCCCAATGCTACGGACGGAGTTGAGGGAGTCAAGTTCCTGCATGCCGTTATCAACAGCGGCAAAAACGACTCGAAATGGGTCACGGTTTAAAACCGCATCGAAGGATGTTTATGCAACCCCGATTTACACACCCGATGCAGCTGGCATTTTAGTTCAAGCTCTGGGGAAAGCCATCCGGGATGTCAAGCAGCGCCTTGGGTCCATGCCCAAAAGATCATGGCAGGGATGATGAAGGCATGGAGTTCGCCTCCCTGGATCTGGCCGAAAAACGGGTCCGCATGTCGGAATCTATAATAAAGGCCGCGCCGGCGGCCTTTCCTACGAAATAACTGAGAGGTAAAAAAAATGAGCAAGTTACAAACAGGATTGTATTTATATTCTGTTCGAAAAGCGATGGTCCACGATTACATGGGCACCATCGAGAAAGTTGCCGAGTTGGGCTATAAAAACATCGAATTATCTTTTGAAAGCCCGCATCTGGCCCGTTTTGACGTGCCCTGCTCGGCGGCCGAATTACGAACCGCGACAGAAATATTGGGTCTGACCATCGTCTCCAGCCATGTCGTTTATCATTCCTATCTGAACTGGGATGAAGTCATCGCTTATCTGAAAGAGGCCGGCTGCCAAGGCATCACCATCCCGATGTATCTTTACAACCTCAGCCTGACCCGCAGTCGCTCCGAGGAAGCGTATTATTTCAGTGATATACTCAATAAGCTGGGACAAAAATGTGCCGACAACGGCTTGACTTTTCACTATCACAACTTCTACAACGAGTTTGAGCAGTATGATGGCAAATACATTTTTGATATCTTGCTGGAAAACACCGATCCGAATCTGGTTAATTTCGAGTTTGATATTTATTGGGCCACCCGAGGCGGCGTTGACCCGGTACAGTGGATGGACAAGCTCGATTCCCGCATCAAGATCATCCAGGTTCAGGATCTGGACAAGGACGCCAAAAATCTCAATCTCGTCGAAGTCGACGGTTCCTTTGACAATGCTTTCTATCCTAAGATTCACACGCACCATGGCGACTATACCGAAATCGGCAATGGGCTGATTGATTTTGAGAGGGTTTTCGCCAAGGCCAAAACGATGGAGAGCCTGGAGTATGTCATGGTTGCCCAAACCGAATGCGGCAGCAAGTCTGAATTCCAAAGCGCGGCGGAAAACTTGGCGACACTGAAGCGGATGCTTTGAAAACTAAACAACTAATGGAGGATATGATCATGACGACCTTGCCGATTGGCTTACAATTGTTTTCTGTGCGAAAAACAATGGAAAAAGACTATATGGGAACCTTGCAGAAGGTTTCGGACATTGGTTATAAGAATATTGAATTTGCCATTTTCCCCTATAACAATGGTGAATTCGAACCGGAAATGAGCGGGCGGGAGCTGAAGGCCCGTCTGGCGGATATGGGACTTTCGGTGGTCAACACCATGGTTGCGTTCCACGAGAAGCTGGACTGGGACAAAGTCATTGAATACTGCAACGAACTGGGAAGCCTTGGTTTTTGCTCGCCGATTTTCTTTTACAAAAATAAAGATGCTGTTTTTGAGCGTGCCGAATGGCTCAACAAGATGGGCGAAAAGAGCGCCAAAGCCGACATGGAATTTTATTTTCACAATCATTTCATGGAGTTCCAAAAATTCGACGGTAAAACCGTCTATGAGTATTTGCTGGAAAACACCGATCCCCGCTATGTGCTGTTCGAGCTTGATACGTTCTGGGCTCAGCGCGGAGGTGTCGATCCAATTGACATCATGGATCAAGCCGGTCAGCGACTACGCCTGATCCACCAAAAAGATATCAGCAAGGATACCCGTCCGGTTAATCTGCTTGAGGTCATTCCTGAGGGAACCAGTATTACCTATGATGTCTTTTATCCACTGGGATCTTCCAATCTCGACTTTGTTGAGGTCGGAACCGGCATCATGGATATCCGCGGCATCTTAAAGAAAGCCAAGGAACTGGGCTCGGTCAAATATATTATCGTCGAGCAGGACCAGACCATCCTGACCGAGCTGGAAAGCATCCAGGTCAGCTATGATTGCATGAGCCGGATCCTGAAGGAACTGGAATCGGAACAAGCGTAAAACGGAGAGAATCTGAAAATGAAAAAAATGCGACTTGGTCTCGTCGGTTGCGGCGTCATCAGCAGGATTTATATGGGTAATTTGGCGAAAAGCCGCTGGGTTGAGGTCATCGCGGTTGCCGATCTCTTCATTGAGAAGGCGCGGGGGTTGGCCGACCGGTTTGGCGTTGCCAAGGCTTGCACGGTGGAGGAGCTGTTGGCGGATCCGGATGTGGACATGGTTGTCAATCTGACCGTTCCCAAGGCCCATTTTGACATTAATATGCAGGCCTTGGCCGCCGGAAAGCACGTCTACTGTGAAAAACCGCTGGCAATGAGTTTTGCCGATGCGCAAAAATCCCTTGAGTTTGCTCAGTCCAAAGGCCTGATGCTGGGTTGCGCTCCGGACACCATTTTGAGTTCACCGCTGCAAACCTGTCTGAAAGTAATCGAAGAGGGTTGGATCGGCAAGCCGTTGGCGGCCACAACCAACTTTCTTTGCTCGGGACACGAATTGTGGCATCCAACACCGGATTTCTTTTACAAGCCGGGCGGCTGTCCGATGATGGATATCGGCCCCTATTACGTCACCGCCATGGTTATGTTGTTGGGGGCGGTCAGCAAGGTCAGCTGCTTTGCCAAGAAATCTTTTCCGCAGCGGGTGGTTCGCAGTCAGCCCAATGCCGGTCAGATTGTTGATGTGGAAACCTATACCCATTATTCCGGGATCATGGAATTCAGAAGTGGTGTTATTGCCAACATCAATACCAGCTACGATATTTGGATTTCCAGCCTGCCCTTTTTGGAAATTTACGGCTCTGCCGGTGTCCTGATCGTACCGGATCCGAATTTCTTCCAAGGCGAGGTCAAGGTCTTCCGCGGAGAAAGCATGGTGGATGCCATCAAAGGGTTGCCGATGGAAGACGCCTTGGAGAAAATTCACAGCCCGGAGATGTTTGATTATTTCCGGGTCATACCGCAGCCTTACAATATGGATCAGGGCAATTTGCGCGGCCTTGGAGTTGTCGACATGGCCAAGTCACTGGTGGAAGGCCGCAAACATCGCATGGCGGCTGAGCTGGCCTGCCACGTCACCGAAGTTCTCTCGGCTTTTGGCATATCAGCCAGCCAAGAGCGGGTTGTGCATATGACCAGCACATATGATGGCATGACGCGTCTGCCGGAAGGTGAAGGGATCTTCGAAAGACTTGATTGAGCAATGTCGGAACAATTGATAGGGAGGTAATGAAATGGAGCCGATTGGTATTGCTGTAGGCGGAAATATGATTCTGGACTATTACAAAGAGCTGGATGTCTATCCGGCGCATTCCACGCTGGCCACGATCAACAAGATCAGCCGGGAGACCGGCGGTTTGGTTTGTAATTGTGCCCAGGCCCTAAGCAAATTGGATTCGAGCATTCCCATCACCGCCATTGGCCGCGTCGGAGACGACGAAGCCGGCGCTTTTATTCGCCAACGCCTGGCCCGGTTTGACAATATTGATCTCAGTCAGGTGATTGTTTCCGGCAGCACCTCTTTTACCGATGCCATGATTGACCTGACCAACAAAACGCGCACCTATTTTCAGTATCGTGGGGCCAACGCCGACCTGTGCTTGTCTGATTTTAAGCTGGAGACGCTGCCCGTCAAGATTTTACATGTCGGCTACATTTTGCTCCTTGATTCCCTCGATGTCATCGATGAGACGTACGGAACGCTGATGGCCAAATTATTGCACGATGCCCGGAAACTTGGCATTAAAACGTCGATCGATGTTGTCAGCGAAAGCTCGGATCGTTTTAAACGCTATGTTCCGGCCGCCCTGAAATATACTGACTACGCTATTATCAACGAATATGAAGCTTCTCAGTCCACCGGCATTACGGTTCGGGATGACGAAGGGAATTTTTTGGTGGATCAAGCCTTGAAGATCTGTAGCAGCCTGTTTGATTTGGGCGTGTCGACCTGGGCGATTATTCATTCCCGCGAGGGCGCGGTGGGCATGGCGGCAGACGGGACCACAGCCGTTTGGCCGGCGCTGGACATTCCCCCTGAGCAAATCATCAGCACCATTGGCGCCGGCGACGCCTTTTTATCGGGTTGCCTGCACCAAGCTTATTATGGGCATACCCTTACCGAAGCCATTCAGGTGGGCATCGCCGCGGCCTCGACATCTTTAACCAGCTTTAATGCAACCGATGGTATTTTGCCGGCGACGCAGCTGCTGCAATACTATAGAACAGCAAAAAAAGAAGTGTGGCCGGGCTTTTAAGCAGCCCCCCGCGAAAAGGAGAATGATCATGAGTAGATTCAAATTTTCCGTTGGTCCTTGGAATGTGGCGGATGGAACCGATGTTTACGGGCCGCCAACCCGTCGGCCGCTGGATCTGGAGACCAAAATCAAGAAATTTGCCGAGCTCGGCTTTTCTGCCGTTCAGTTTCACGATGACGACGTCGTTCCGGATATCAGCAGCAAATCCGAAAAGCAAATTATTGCCGAAGCCAAATCCGTCAAGGCCATGCTGGACCACTATAATCTCAAGGCCGAATTTGTTGCGCCCCGTCTGTGGTTTGAATCCGAATTTAAGGACGGCGCCTACACCGCGCCGAAAAAAGCGAATTGGGAGCACGCTTTGTGGCGCTCCTACCGTTCGATTGACATCGCCAACGTCCTTGGCTGCGACCTGATCGTGCTCTGGCTGGCTCGCGAGGGTACACTGTGTCTGGAAAGCAAGAAACCGGTTCCGGCCATTCTGCAGTTGGTGGAGTCATTGAACAAGATGCTGCGATATGATGCCAAAATCCGTATCGCCATTGAGCCCAAGCCCAACGAGCCCATTGACCGTTCCTACGCCGGTACGATAGGCCATGCATTGGCTGTGGCCGGTATGACGATTGACCCGGATCGGGTTGGTGGTCTCCTCGAATCGGCTCACGCCACCATGGCCGGCCTTGATCCGACCCATGAAATGGCCTTTGCCTTGGCCGTCGGCAAGCTTTGGTCGGTTCACCTTAATGATCAGAACGGCGTCCGATTTGACCAAGATCGGGCCTTTGGCGCCGAGAATCTGCGTTCGGCCTTTAATCAAATCAAGGTGCTCTGCGACAACAATTATGGCGCCAACGGCGAGTACATCGGCCTTGATGTCAAAGCCATGCGGTCTTCGGACGATGCCTATGGCTTCAAACACTTGGAAACCAGCCTCAGGATCGTTCGGCTGATGGAAAAGAAAGTGGGTCAGCTGGATCAGGCCAAGGTCGATGCTTTTGTTGCTGTTAATGATTATGAGGGGTTGGAGATGTACATCCTGGAGCTTCTCCTAGGTGCCTGACGTGGCAACCGGAGTTATTTTCGGTGCCGGCAGTGTTGGCCGCGGCTTCATCGGCCAGCTGTTTGCCGAAAGCCGATTGGAAGTGGTTTTTGTCGATGTTGTGCCCCAAATCATTGACGGGATCAACCGTGATGGTTGTTATCCGCATTTGACCGTGAGTAATGCCGGCCGGATCAAAACCAGTGTCGGTCCGGCGCGGGCCATCAACAGCGAGGACATCCAACAGGTGATCGAGGCGGTTTCTCATGCTGATATTCTGGCCACAGCCGTCGGTGCCGGTGCCTTGGCCAAGATTGCCGAACCGTTGGCTCGTGGCCTGGCCCGACGCCACGAAATCAACCGGCTGCCGGTTAATATTTTGCTCTGTGAAAATTTACATGCCGCTGCCACCTATATGAAAGACCAGCTGTCATTGCATCTGGAAGATTCAATCTGCGATCAGGTTCTGGAGCGGGTCGGTCTGCTTGAAACATCAATCGGACGCATGATACCCGTGCCCTCAGCCGAGCTCCATGCGATCCACCCGGCGGCGGTCAGCGTTGAACCGTACAAATACCTGCCCTTTGACGTGGCTGCTGTTAAGGGAACCCTGCCGAAAATCACCGGACTGATCGGCGATCCCACCGTACCCTTTTCTTACTATACGGACCGCAAGCTGTATCTTCACAACCTGGGCCATTGCCTGTGCGCGTATCTGGGAGAATTGAATCGTGACACGTACATTGCCGATGCGATTAACCAACCTGCCATTCGCAATCCGGTGCGATCCGCCATGCTCGAAAGCGCCGTGGCTCTGGCGGTCAAATATGGGAGGCCGATCGGCGGTTTGATTGACCATGCGGACAATCTGCTGGCCCGCTTTGGCAATCATGGATTGCGGGATACCGTGGAGCGGGTCGGCCGGGATCCCGAGCGCAAATTGGCGCCGGGAGATCGTTTTTTGGGCGCGTACGCCTTGGCGGTCGAGACCGGTACGCCGCGTCGCTATTTGAGCTTGGCGTTGGCCTACGGTTTGAACAAATTGCGTCTGGTCAAGGATTGGACGGTCGAAGAAACCATCCGGCATCTCGTCCGGGTTGCTCCGGAAGCAACAGCCGACCAAGACACGATCAGGTCTTATCTGCTTGCGCTGAAGAAACAAGCCGGACCACAGGAATTGGTGGGTCTGATTGATGAAGAAATGATGGTTGCGGATCTTGTCTGATAAATGTTTGACATGATAGAAAATCCTATTATATAATTAACAGGGCAAGACGCCTCGAGGGACGGAGGCGTCTTTTTCTGTGTTTGGCAGGAGTGGTTGATTCCGGTCAAAAGGCTTTAAAGATGTGGACGCAGGGAGGATTCAGATGAAATACATTTTTGTGACCGGCGGCGTTGTGTCCGGTTTGGGAAAAGGGATCACGGCAGCATCTCTGGGGCGGCTGCTCAAAGCGCGCGGAATCCGCGTGACCATGCAAAAGCTTGACCCTTATCTCAACATTGACCCCGGAACCATGAATCCATACCAACATGGCGAAATTTTTGTCACCGATGATGGAGCCGAGACCGATCTGGATCTGGGACATTATGAACGTTTCATTGATGAAAGTTTATCAAAGAACAGCAATGTTACCTCCGGCCGCATTTACTGGTCGGTGATTCAAAAAGAACGAAGAGGTGACTACCAGGGCGGAACCGTTCAGGTTATTCCCCATATCACCAATGAGGTCAAAGACTTTATACGCAAAGACAAGGTCGGCTATGACGTCGCCATTATCGAAATCGGCGGAACAATCGGGGACATCGAGGCCCTGCCCATCATTGAAGCCACCCGACAGTTTGCGGCGGAAGTCGGCCGAAAAAACTGTTTGTTTATCCATGTCACATTGGTGCCGTTTTTATCGGCGTCACAGGAGCAAAAAACAAAACCGACCCAGCATAGCGTAAAAGATCTGCTCAGCTTGGGGATTCAGCCGGACATCATTGTCTGCCGTTCGGAAATTGATATCGGTTATGATTTAAAAGCCAAAATCGCCCTGTTCTGCAATGTGCCGGTCAACTGCGTCATCGCGAATCTGGATTTGCCGATTTTGTATGAAATTCCCTTAGCTCTGGAAAAAGAAGGTCTGGCCGAAATTGTCTGCCAGCGGTTTGAACTGGAGGCTTCCGAGCCGGATTTATCAACCTGGATCGACATGGTTGACACGCTGAAAAACCCGAAAAGGGAGGCGCGCATCGCCATTGTCGGCAAATATGCCGCATTGCGCGATGCTTATCTTAGCATCGTGGAGTCGTTGGTTCACGGCGGCGCCGCCAATCAAAGCTCGATCGCCATCGAGTGGATTGACTCGGATGATGTAACCGATCAGACGGCTCATGAATTGTTTTCGGACGTGGATGGCATTCTGGTGCCGGGTGGCTTCGGCGTCAGAGGTATCGAAGGGAAAATAGAAGCGGCACGCTATGCGCGCCAAAACAAGATCCCTTACTTTGGCATCTGCCTGGGCATGCAGATTGCCATTGTTGAATTCGCGCGCCATGTCATGGGTTATCAAGAAGCCAACAGTGTTGAATTCGCGCCGGATACACCCTATCCGGTTATAACGCTGACAAGAGTTTCCGGTCAAAAAGCCAACGATCGGTTTGGCGGCACGATGCGCTTGGGGCAATATCCCTGTGTTATTGACGAGCAATCCAAGGCATATGCTTGTTATCAGGCAAGTTTGATCTATGAGCGGCATCGTCACCGCTATGAGGTCAACAATGAATACCGGGAAGCGTTGATTGCCGCGGGATTGGTATTAAGCGGTGTGTCGCCGGATGATCACTTGGTGGAAATAATCGAGCTTCCGGACCACCCTTGGTACATTGCCTGTCAATTTCATCCGGAATTTAAATCACGACCCAACCGCCCACACCCCCTGTTTACCGGGTTTGTCGCGGTCTCGCTGGCTAGACAAGCCAATGCACGGAGCTGATTGGCTCAGGGCGTACCGCAGAACGGGTTTCGGTCGCCGGCCAACCAATTTGGCAGGCCTCAAAAGCATACTCCCTTGGAGAAAGTCCGGTAAGATCCGCCAATGCGGCGCTTTCCTCCAGATCGCCAACCGCAGAAACAATCTGTAATCCCAAATGAAGCGCAGTGGCCTTGAGCCACATATTTTCGATCACACAAGCCAGCGACTGCACCTCGCGGGCCGGATATCCCTTGCGCTCGGCGACAATGACCAGCCAAGGCGCCTGCCACGGCGGCAGCCCCTGCTCGGTTATCATGTGCATGGCTTTGAGCATATTTTGCATACGAGGATCTTTTCGATCCGTTATTTGAGCCAGTTTCTTTCCAATCGCGGCGACGACATCGGCGCGAAGTTGTTCAATGACTGCTTGACCTTTGGCCAAGACGAAAAATTTGCGAAAGTCGCCGGTGTCGCGATTGGCAAGACCGGCATAGGGCGCTTGTCGTCCGGCTTCAATGATCTGAGCGATCAGATCTCGGTGGGGAACGGTTTCCTTGAAAGCCCGAACCGAGCAGCGCGTTGTTATCAGGTGGTCGATGACCTCATTGTTTAACTCCGGTCCGGGTGCGCGCATACTTTCGGCCTGTTGTCTTGCTTTTTCCGACATCCCGTAGCCAAAGGAGGGGATGTCCTTAGCCATGTTCTCCAGCACAGACGCCGCATACTCGGCTGAGGTAGGAATATCCAAGTGGGCAAAACGAACATGGTCCGGGCGGCCATCTTCGGTCCGAGCCCGAGCCCGGCCTTCCGGATTGAGCTCGGTATCCAAGATCAATGGCGGAATAGCTTCAAAAACTCGGATGTTCAGCGGTTCCAGCTGCTCGCGAATAAGTGAAGAGAAACTGTGCATGGCGGCCTTGGTTGCGGAATAAAGCGGCATCCGGGCCGAGGGCCGGAAAACCATGCCTGAGGTTACATAAACAATGGCGGCATTGGGCCGGTTGCTTAGCAAAGGCACAAAAAGCGCCGTCAGCGCCACCGGCCCTTCCAGATTAATGTGCAGCTCATTTGAGCCCTCCAAAGCCGCCGCTCCTTGAGTGAAGTCAAGATCACGCTGAACGCCGGCGTTGTTGATCAGGATGTTCAGGTTTGGGTGGTTCTCTTTGATCCGGTCGACCAGCAGGCGACGCTGGCTATCACAGCCCACATCACAAACGAAGGTCTGTAATTCGGGAATTTTCTTTTTTGCTTCATCCAGACGAGCTTTGCGACGCCCGCAGATAATCACTTGATTTCCGGCTTGGTGAAAGGCTTCGGCCAAAGCAAACCCGATACCGGTGGCACCACCGGTAATCAATACGGTATTTCCGGTTATGTTCATTGGGATGACCTCCTGGATTGGCAACACAGATCCGATCCGTTTAAATTTTAAATATCGATGACAAAATCAATATCCTTGTTGTCAGCCAGACCTTCAAAGACCCGACCGATGATTTCCAAAGCCTCATTAAGTTGCTCATCGGTATGCGTGGCGGTGTAACTGGTGCGCAGGAGGCAGTTGTCGCCGGGTACGGCAGGAGGGAAAACCGGGTTGACATAAACGCCGTTTTCCAGCAACTCCTTTGCCGTGACCAGAGTTCTGCCGACCGTTCCGGTCAAAAGCGGGATAATCGGAACAATGTGATTGCCGCTGTCGTGGACCCGAACATGAGAAAGCTTGGCCAGCCCTTGACGCATATGAGAGGCGATCGTATTGAGTCGGCGGACCCGCTCCGGCTCGGCTTCCAGAATACGCAGGGCTTCATGAGCCGCCGCGACCTGAGCCGGAGGGATGCTGGCGCTGAAGATAAAAGGGCGAGCGGTGTGTTTGATAAAATGAATCACCGCTTCATCGCCAACGACGCATCCACCGAGGGAAGCCAGTGTCTTGGAAAATGTGTTCATGATCAGGTCGACTTCATCCGTGAGGCCGAAGTATTCGGCCGTACCACGTCCGCGTTCGCCGAGAACGCCGATGGAATGGGCATCGTCCAACAAAATCCGTGCGCCGTATTTTTGGGACAGACGGACAATTTCCGGCAGGTTGCAGATTTCGCCCTCCATGCTGAATACACCGTCGGACACAACCAAAATGCCGCCCTTGCCGTCTTCGGCGCAGCGTGCCAACAAGCGCTCCAGTTCAAGCATATCGTTGTGCCGAAATTTCAGTGTTTTGGCAAAACTGAGCCGGGTTCCGTCAACGATACTGGCGTGATTCAGGCTGTCGCTCAAAATATAGTCGTTTCGACCGGTGATTGCGGAAATAATCGATAAATTAGTCTGGAAACCCGTAGAAAAGATCAGGCAATCTTCTTTTTGCAGAAATTTTGCCAACGCCGCCTCCAGCTCAACATGAATATCCAGCGTCCCATTCAAAAAGCGCGATCCGGAACATCCGGAACCGTATTTCTCCACGGCTTTGATCGCGGCCTCCTTGACCCGGGGATCAGATGTCAATCCGAGGTAATTGTTGGACCCGAACATCAGGGTACGGCGACCCTCCATGAGAACTTCCGTATCCTGGCCGGAAGTCAGCATATGGAAAAAGGGATAAACGCCCATAGCCATCGTCTGTTTGGCAGGTGTATAATCCCAGCACTTTTGAAACAAATCCATTCGGTTCACACTCCTGATCGGAAAATTAGTTTGATAGGCTTTAAATTAGGTTCATCATAGCACACGGGCGCCGGATTGAGAATAGCAGAGGGTGAAAAGAGGTGTCGGCGTGTTTCTCTTTTCATGGTAAAATCATGGTGTCCGCCGAGGCGGTAAAAAAGAACCTTTACAGGTGAGAAAACCTAAAGGAGCCCATCCATGAAAGCAAGAATATTGGCCGAAAGATGCATTGGCTGTGGTTTGTGTGTTGAGATTTGTCCCGAAGTGTTTACCATGGGTGACGAATTGATTGCCGGCGCGACTGCCGACGAGATACCGGAGGATGCAACGGACAGCACCCGGGATGCGGCTTCGGCCTGTCCGGTTTATGCAATTGATCTGCATTGATCAGTTACCGATAGGTTGTCTGGGGTCCTCGGCAACAACCGCCATTTTAAACGGATCGATATAAAAACTGTACGGACCGATCTCCCGGTCCTGATCTGTGTGATAAATCATGTGAACCAAGATGCGTCCGTCCCGGAAAATCACCTGAACAGCGGGCTCGCGCCAGTTCAGGACATGGGGGTCGCGACCCGTGTGCTCCCACGCGACCTGTAGATATTTGTCGGTATCAATAAAGCTACGATAAATGTAGGAATAGGCGACAAAAAAAACAATCAAGGCCAAGGCAAGGATCAAAAGTCTTCGACGGTGGCGGGAAATACTCATTTTGGTTCCACCTCACGGTTTCAGGCAGTTCAGATCCTGTTTTCCCCCTTTGTCTGAACCGCCATCGCAAAATCGGTCGATATTGAGTATAATACACTATTAGGGGGCGTATGTTTCATGGCCAAATGCAAAAACTGCCATCGTAAAGGATTTATTGTCGAGACCGATGTCAACGGCCTTTGTTCGGATTGCGCCCCGTACTATTATCTGACAATGCAGGATGATTTAAAAGCCCTTGAACAGGCTTTGTTTCTCTTGGCGCGCACCAACCATCCGATGACGGCGCTGGCCCGTTTGGAATTGGCTCGGAACAGCCTTGATCGGCTGCGATCCTACGCCGAGGCCGGGCTGGTTGTCCTGCCGGCGCCGATTGAGCAATTAGAAGAGCAGCTGCGCGGATTTAACGATGAATGGCAACCGGATTGATTTTGACTCTAGGAGGTGGCCGTCTGAACAAGGTTCAACCCAAAATCCATTTAACTGCCGGTATCCTGTTTGCGACCATGGCCATGTTGGTGGCCCTGCTGACCCGATCGTCCAGGGACGGCCGCTGGCGCGTTTTCAGTTTGTTGTCCATTTGGGCGGCGGGGCTGGCCTGGACCTTATTTATGCGGGCGTACCGCCGGCGGTCGGGCGGTCGGCGGAATTCATTTTCAGCTTATCCGGAGGGCCATGCTCGGCTTATCGAGGCTGGCCGGTTGCCGAACCGGTACAACCCCCACATTGAGCTGAGAGAATATGAAATCTGCCATTTTTCGGTTGGAGCTCGGCGTCTCCGGTTTGCGGATCCGCCTGCCAATCAAGATGTCGATCCGACCCAGCTTATGGTTCGTTTTTCCGGCGGTTCATATTATTTTATCGCCCGCCCGCATGGGGTGCTGCTACCGGCGGAATTGGATCATGAGATCTATGGCGAATTTGTCATCACCAGTCAGCGGGTGATGTTTGTCGCGCCGGAAAACGGATTTGAGGTGCCGTTGCAAAGCCTGAAATTACTGGACTGCAGCGCACATCTCGTTGATTTTCAGGTGCGTGGACGCCGTTATACCATTCAAACCGAAGCCGCCTCGCTGGCGGAAAAAGTTTTGCTCATGCTTTTGCAACCATCGGCTATCTGATGCAACCGCCGGCAACCTGATGGGATCCACTGTCGGCGGGAGTCGAAACGCAAGGCGAATGAGAGCCTAAGTTTCCAGCCAGAGCTTGGCGACCGCATCGCTGGGCATTTTCCAGTTTCCTCGGGGCGACAGTGCCACGCTGCCGATTTGAGGTCCGTCGGGCAAACAGGAGCGCTTAAACTGTTGAGCAAAAAAACGCCGGGTGAAAACCTGCAGCCAATGTCGGATGGTCGCCGAAGAATAGGCATCGGCAAAAGCCGCTTCGGCCAACCGCTTGATTTTGGCCGGTGTAAAACCGTAGCGAACGGTGTAATAAAGGAAAAAGTCATGTAAATCATAAGGCCCGATCAGCTGCTCGGTTTTTTGAGCGATCTTGCCGGCTTCGGGCGGCAGCAATTCAGGGCTGATCGGCGTGTCCAAAATATCCAGCAAGGTTTTCCGGAGGCTCGGCGACGCTGACGTTGCGGCGTGGCGGATCAGGTGTCGGAGCAGCGTTTTGGGGACAGAGGAATTAACCCCGTACATGGACATATGATCACCATTGTATGTTGTCCAGCCAAGAGCCAGTTCAGACAGATCACCGGTACCGATGACCATACCACCGGTTTTATTGGCCAGATCCATCAGAATCTGGGTTCGTTCGCGGGCCTGAGCATTTTCATAAGTGACATCATGGGTGTCGGGATCGTGGCCGATATCCTGAAAATGATTGAGAACTGCTCGGCGGATCGAGATTTCCCGCCATGCAACCCCCAAATCGTTCGCCAAGGATATGGCATTGCTTTGGGTGCGCTCGGTTGTACCCAATCCCGGCATGATAACGGCGGAGATGCCTTTTCGATCCAATTGCAGGGAGTCGAAAGCCCGGACGGCAACCAACAAAGCCAAGGTAGAGTCCAGCCCTCCCGACAATCCGATCAGGACCGACCGACAGGCTGTGTGCTGCAATCGCTTGCGCAAACCCGCCGCCTGCAACGAGAGGACCTCCTCGCAGCGAGCCGCCAGTTCTTGCTGATCCGCCGGCACGAAGGGCAACGGTGAAGGTTTTAGGCGCAAAGCCAAGGGTCGAACCTCCATTGAGAAAGGGATGCTTCGATGGGTTTCTGCGGGTTGCGCAGAACCGATATTTCGGCTCTGCCGATCGGCCATCAGTGCTTGAAGATCGACATCGGCCGTAATGAGACCTGTGGAAAACAGGGGGGATTCATGAAGTTGGCGGCCTTTTTCATAGATCAGGTTGTGTCCGGCAAAAACCAGATCGGTGCTGGACTCGCCTTCTCCGGCGTTGGCGTGGACATAGGCGCAAATCAGACGGGCGGACTGGCTTTGCACCAGCAGACGTCGGCGGGCGGCCCTGCCGACAAATTCGCAACAAGCGGACGGGTTTGCGATGATGGTTGCGCCGGCGGCGGCATGGTCGATGGCCGGCGAACGGGCAGCCCACAAATCATGGCCGATCTCAACCGCCAGCTGTAAGTCCGGGAGCTCCGGACAGCCAAAAAGCAGATTGCGGCCAAAAGGAATGTTTTGATCGGCAAAGGGCACTTCAGACAGGGCCGGGCCGGGAGAAAAGCAGCGAGCTTCCCCTGATTCCACCCGGCCTTGCAGATAAAACTTGGGGACAAATCCCATGATTTTGCCTTTGTGCAGTACGGCGGCAACATTGTAGAGCCGCCCTCCATCGGCCAGCGGAAGCCCGATCACGCTGATGATCGCCAGGTCCGACGTGGCTGCGGCCAGGTCAAGCAAAGCGTCGGCGGCTCCTGTCAGCAATGTCCGGCTGAAAAAAAGGTCGCCGCAGGTCGATCCGGTCAGACATAGTTCCGGAAAAACAACAAGCTGGACCTGTTCATCCTCAGCTCGGCGGATCAGTTTAAGAATCCGGTCCCGATTGCTCTTGCAGTCGGCGACCAGAATGGCCGGTGTCGCGGCTGCCACGCGCAAAAAACCGTCGTGCATATTCTTGCCCTCACTTGTTTCAAGCTTTGAATTCATTTTATCACAATATTATCGTTGATTATGAGCTATGTCTTGACTTTTCGGAAAGAGGCGAGGATACTTTCCTTAAACCCTGTCAAGGAATGAACAGATAGTAAGGAGCTGTCTCATGCCAATTAAAATTCCGGATCATTTACCTGCAACATCTACGCTGGAGCGGGAAAATATTTTCGTCATGCATGAAAACCGGGCGTACTCACAGGACATCCGGCCTTTGCGCATCCTGCTCCTGAATCTGATGCCGACCAAAATTACGACCGAAACACAGTTTCTGAGATTGCTGAGCAACTCGCCGTTACAGGTGGAGGTCGATTTTCTCTATACTTCGACATATAGCCCGCGCAACACGACCAAAGACCATTTGATTAAGTTTTATGAGACTTTTGATCAGGTGCGCGACCGTCGTTATGACGGCATGATCATTACCGGCGCTCCGGTTGAGCATATGCCCTTTGAATCGGTTGCCTATTGGTCGGAATTGTGTGAAATTATGGACTGGAGCCGATCCCATGTCTATTCAACCCTCCATGTTTGCTGGGGTGCGCAGGCCGGCCTTTATCATCATTACGGAGTGCCCAAGCATGACCTTGAGCGGAAGATCTTCGGCGTTTTCCGGCACAGCCTGAGCTGGACCCGGCCGGTCAAGTTGTTCCGTGGGTTTGATGATGTTTTCTATGTGCCCCATTCCCGGCATACAGAGGTCCGCCGCGCCGATATTGCCAAGGTCCCCGAGTTGAGAATCTTATCGGAATCGGAAGAAACCGGCGTATATGCGATTTCCAACATGTCGGGCCGTCAAATTTTTCTGACCGGCCACTCGGAGTATGATCCCTTGACCTTGCTGGAAGAATACCATCGGGATCGGGAACGGGGGCTGTCCATTGATCCGCCGCAAGGCTACTTTCCGGACGATGACCCTAACCGGCCGCCTGTTGTTCGCTGGCGGAGCTCGGCCTACCTTTTGTTCGCCAACTGGCTGAACTATTATGTCTATCAAGAGACACCCTTTGACCTGACGACCATGTAGAACACAACCGGTCTTGGCAATGTAACTTTAGTTACTGAAAAATTCGTGAAAAGATGTTATTCTCGGTTCGATATCTAATAAAATTCGCAACGGAAAATTGCGGTTTCGACAGGAGGAATTGGAATGACTTTGACGATTAAATCGGATAATTTTGATGAACTTGTGATGAAAAGCGACAAACCGGTTTTGCTTGACTTCTGGGCTGTCTGGTGCGGACCATGCCGCATGGTTGCCCCTACGGTTGATAAATTGGCGCAAGATTTCAAAGGGCGCGCGGTGGTGGGCAAGATCAATGTCGACGAGGAGTCGGATCTTGCCGAGCAATTTAAAGTTATGAGCATACCCACCCTCTATATTCTCAAATCCGGCAAGGTTATGGAAAAACTGGTTGGCGCCCGGCCTTATGCCGAACTGGCCGCAGCGCTGGAAAAGTACATATAATAATTATCTTGATATCATTGATCTCAAGGGCTGTCCGGAAAGGCGGCCCTTTTGCCGTGTTTTCGTTTATAATGTAGGAAAGCCGATGTACAGGGGTTGGCACAGGGAGGCGAAAATATGCGTGTGATCGGCCGCTTTGAGCAACAGGCCATCGATCGTCTGTGGCAACAACGGACCGGCTTGCCGCTGCTGGTTCTGATGGAGCATGCCGCTGCGGCCGTGGTTAAAAGAGGCCGGGAAATGGTGGAGGCTGCTGCCACGGTGCTTGTTTTGGCGGGCAAGGGAAACAACGGCGGTGATGCCTTTGCCAGCGCACGGTTGCTGGCTGCCGCCGGGTATCGTGTGATATGTCGGGAGCTTTTTCCGGATGCGCTGCGCTCTTACGAGGTCGAAGCCAACAGACAGGCCTATCTTGGTCTGGGACATGAGATCAAACCGTTAACCCCGGATGATTTCGACCGACTGGAAACCGGCGCCTTGATTATCGATGGAATTTTTGGCACGGGTTTTCGTGCCGATCGCCCTCTTCCCGAATCGGTGCGGCAGGCCTCTTTGCTGACCGCTGCTGCTAGGCGGCGCGGTGTTTTGGTGCTTGCAATCGATATCCCCAGCGGTGTGGACGCCGACAGTGGTCATGCTGCCGACGCGGCTTTTTGTGCCGATGTGACCGTCACTTTTTTCCACAGCAAAATTGGCCTGTGCGGTGCGCCCGGCCGTTTTTTTGCCGGCCGTGTCCTGGTCGAACCCATCGGCGTGCCGAAGTCCTGGATCGACGACCTGCCGGAGACAACCGGGGTAAAGGGCGGTGTCGGACGAACGTATCAAACGGATGTTGATGATGTCCGGGCTGTCCGGCCGGAGCGCGCTGCCGACAGCCACAAAGGGAACTTTGGCCGTGTTCTGGTCCTTGGTGGTTCCCCCGGCATGCCCGGCGCGGTTTTGTTGGCGGCCACCGCCGCCGCCCGGTCCGGAGCCGGTCTTGTGGAGGTTGCTGTTCCCGAGATGGTTGCCGCCACGGTTTTGGCGGCGCGGCCGGAATGTTTGCTGCACACGCTGTCCCAGCAACCGGCCGCCCTTTTTTCGCAAATGGAAACGCTTCTCCGTTCTGCGTCGGCGGTTGTGGCCGGTATGGGAGCCGGTCAATCGGAATGGCTTCGGGCGGTCCTACCGCAGGTGATTTCCGAAGCCGGACAGGTGGTTCTGGATGCCGATGCCCTGAATCAAATGGCCGGAGACCCGGACCATTATTTCGACTTGTTGCGCCGGCGAACGGCAAGGGGTCTTGCCCCCGGGATTCTCACGCCCCATCCCGGTGAATTCCGCCGACTGCTCCCGGACTGCTGCCTGAACGACCGTCAGGAGGCGGCGCGCGTGCTGTCAGCGGCCTGTTCGGCGGTGGTTGTGCTTAAAGGTGCGGCGACGGTTGTCGCAGAGCCCGGCGGAACGGCCTGGATTAATCCGACAGGCAATCATGGTCTGGCCAAAGGTGGCAGCGGAGATGTTCTGGCCGGCCTGATCGCCGGTTTGCTGGCGCAGGGGATGGCGACCGCTGAGGCGGCCGCGGTTGCTGCGGTTTACCTGCATGGTCTGGCGGCTGATCTGGTGGCCTCGCGCATGGGTCATCGCACCATTCTGGCGGGCGATGTGATCGACGCAATGGGAGATGCTTTGCGACAAGTTGGCTGGGAGCCTTCGTGAAAGGATAAACAGATGACACATCATGAGTACCTAAATCGATCTTGGGCGGAAATCAATCTCGATCATATTGCTTGGAATGTCCGGCGGATCCGCCGCTCGGTTCATCGCAGCGCGGAGGTCATGGCCGTGGTCAAAGCCGACGCCTATGGTCATGGCGTGGAGCAGACCATTCCGGTCATGCTGGAAAACGGTGTTACCCGCCTGGCTGTATCCATGTTGGACGAGGCCGTTCAATTGCGCCAAGCCGGCGTGGGCGTTCCGATTCTGGTTCTCAGCTATACCGATTCCGGCCGGGCACCGGAAATACTCAGCAACCAGATAACCCAGACCGTTTACAGTCGGGATCTGGCACAGGCGCTTTCCGATGCAGCCGTGCAACTGAACTGCGATGCGCGTATTCATATCAAGGTCGATACCGGAATGGGACGGGTCGGTTTTCTGGCCGGCTATGGCGCCGTCAAAGATATTACATGGATCGGCAGGTTGCCCCGGATCATCATTGAAGGCATTTATACGCATTTCGCAACCGCCGACGAAGAGGACACAACCTTTGTTTTCGAACAGTTTGAACAATTCAACGCCATCTGTCGCGAGCTGGAACGGATCGGCATTCAAATTCCAATCAAGCACGTCTGCAACAGTGCCGCGACCATGCGTTTTCCGGCTATGCATCTGGATCTGGTCCGCCCCGGATTGATTTTGTTTGGCATGGTTCCAACCGGCTGCCCCGATGCTTGGACCGATCTAAAACCTGCCATGACCCTGAAATCCGGTGTTATTCTGACCAAAGATCTGCCTCCGGGATACCCGATCAGCTATGGGAGATCTTTTGTTACTTCCCGAGAGAGTCAGATTGTTACGATTCCGATCGGTTATGCCGATGGGTATTCCCGTCGCCTGACCGGAAAAGCCAGTGTCTTGCTCCGGGGTCGCCGCCTGCCGGTAATCGGACGCATTTGCATGGACACCTGCATGGTGGATGCGACCCAATTGCCGCCGCCGAGGGTCGCCGTCGGCGAAGAGGTTGTTTTATTCGGTGAACAAATCAATGGCGGCAACAAATCCGGCATCTCGGTTGATGAGCTGGCCTCTTGGATGGGAACCATCAATTACGAAATGACCTGCCTGATCGGGCGGCGCGTTCCGCGGGCCTATGTGACGGCAAAAGGTTTGGCCACGGTCAAAAGCTACATTTTGGCCGAAGACCGCTAGTCGACCGCGCTTTCCGGCGCGGTTGAAACCCCTGAACCGCTATGCTATAATGATGCCCGAACCGAGATGTTTCCGGGGCAGGGTGTGATTCCCTACCGGCGGTGATTCCCCGCGAGGGGCGAGCCCGCGAACCTCTTGACCGGCCTGACGGCCGGCGAGGCTGATAAGGTGAGATTCCTTGGCCGACAGTACAGTCTGGATGGAAGGAAACGACGCGTCTGCCGACGTTTGATTGCCCCCGAGTACCGGAGGGGGCTTTTCTTTTTCAAGAATGGAACCCCGACTCGTTCGGTCACAAAAAAGCAGAAAGAAGGATCTACCATGACCGAAAACGACTTGAATCTGACCGTCAGCAAAAACCGCGCCCGCATTCGTTGGATCGCCAAAACCGGCATCCTTTCGGCCGTCGCCATCGCCCTGATGTATTTGGAGATGTCCCTGCCGCTGATGCCGGCTTTTCTTAAATTTGACTTTAGCGAGATCGCGGTCCTGCTGGGCTCCTTCGCGATGGGCCCACTGACCGGAATCCTGATCGAGCTGATCAAAAACTTAGCTCATTTACCGGCATCCGGCACCATGTATGTCGGCGAGCTGGCCAATTTCGTTGTCGGTGTGCTCTTTGTCGGTACGGCCGGATGGATTTATCAACGACACAAAACACGCAGCCGCGCCTACCTTGCCATGGCGGCCGGAACCCTTGCCATGACGGTCGGAGCCAGCCTGATCAATTATTTTTTGATGATTCCGTTTTATGTCTCGGCGATGGGCTTCCCGATGGAAGCGATTATTAACATGACGCACAAGGCCGGCAATCTGATGGTCAGCGATCTTAAGAGCTTGATTCTATGGGTCTTTGTGCCGTTCAACCTGTTCAAAGGCATCATCGTTTCGTTTATTGTCGGGCTGGTCTATAAAAGAGTCAGTCCACTCTTGCATCGCTGATTGCCATGCAAAGCCGTGTTCGGGAGAAAACCGCCCGCCGCCTGCTGGTGGGCATCGGCGTGCCGATACTGGTCATCGGTGGTTTTGCCATTGTATACTTTTATGATCCCGACCGAAATCTTCTCCCGATCCCCTGTCTTTTTAACATGGTGACCGGGCTTGATTGCATCGGGTGCGGCACGACCAGAGCACTGAACGCATTGGCTCACGGTAAAATTCTGACGGCGCTTTCCCATAATCTGATCACACCCTTCTGGTTGTTGCTGCCGGCATATGCGTTGCTGGGAGAGTGGCTGCGAGCGGTGGTCGGCCGTCCGGTTCTGCCACCGATACGCGATCATCGCTGGATGTTGGTTTTGCTTTTGGTCAGCAGTCTTTTGTTTTTTGTGCTGCGCAACTTACCGTGGGAACCGTTTACTTGGTTGGCGGCGACCGCCGACCCGCTTCGATAATCGTCGAAATCCGGGAGGTGTATCGAGTGAATCAGAAATTAATTGAAGTGTTGAACAATCAGGGCGACAATTATATCCTGCCGTTTTTCTGGCAACATGGCGAGGATGAGGCGATTCTGCGCGAGGAAATGGAAAAAATCGACGCGTGCGGCATCGGCGCTGTTTGTGTTGAGGCCAGACCGCATCCGGATTTTGCCGGGCCTTTGTGGTGGCGGGATCTGGATATTATTCTGGATGAGGCCCAAAAACGCGATATGAAGGTCTGGATATTGGACGACGCCCACTTCCCTACCGGCTTTGCCAATGACATCCTGAAAGAAAAACCCATTCATTTGCGCAAACAATACCTTATGTTTAAAAACACCGATGTTGCCGGTCCGCTTGCCGGCGCCCGCCTTGATGTCGGATCACTGGCCCGGACGGTGCCGATGCCTGCGCTTGCACCGTCAACACCTTTCGGTGCACCCAAAGATCAGCTGGTTTTCACCGATGACAATCTTTTGGCTGTTGTGGCCGGACGAATTCTGCCGGGTGATAAATTGGATCCCGTGTCATTGCTTGATTTAACCGCCCGTGTCGTAGATGGTGTGCTGACTTGGGATGTTCCGGCCGGTGTCTGGCGTGTTTTCATCCTTTATCTGACCCGAAACGGCGGCGGCAACACCAATTACATCAATATGCTTGATCGTGCATCCTGCGCATTGCAAATCGAGGCGGTTTATGAACCCCACTACGCCCGCTATGCCGATGATTTTGGCAAAACCATCGCCGGGTTTTTCTCCGACGAGCCTTTGGTGGGCAATACAATCGGCTTTAATTTTGACGAAGTGATTGGGAAAAAAATGATGCCGCTTCCTTGGAGCGCCGAAATGCCGGATTTGATGCGCGATGCCCTAGGCGATAACTGGATGCTGTATTTGCCGTTTCTTTGGCTTGCCGGACCGGAGACCGATTCTTGCGCCGCCCATGTTCGTTATGCCTTTATGGACATTGTGACCCGGTTGATCGAAAAGAATTTCAGCCGCCAGATCGGCGAATGGTGCGCGGCGCGCGGTGTCGAATACATCGGTCATCTGATCGAAGACAACAATCAGCACAGCCGGCTTGGCAGCAGCTTGGGTCATTTTTTCCGCGGCCTAGCGGGACAACATATGTCCGGGATTGATGACATCGGCGGACAGGTTTTGCCCGGCATGGAAAACACACTGCGCCACCGTCGGATTCTACAGCCCGGCGACGGTGAATTCTTCCATTTTGCTCTCGGCAAATTGGGTTCGTCGTACGGCCATATTGATCCGATCAAAAAAGGCCGGACCATGTGTGAGATTTTCGGCGCCTACGGTTGGGGTGAAGGTGTTCGGATGATGAAGTGGTTGACGGATCATTTTTTGGTTCGCGGTGTCAACCACTATGTGCCCCACGCCTTTTCCCCGAAAGAATTTCCCGACGAGGATTGTCCGCCCCATTTCTATGCCCGCGGCAACAACCCGCAATATCGCCATTTTGGCCACCTGATGCGTTATATGAACCGTATGTGCCACCTGCTGAATGATGGCCGTGCCATCGCTCCGGCGGCGATTCTTTATCATGCCGAAAGCGAATGGACCGGCGAAACCATGTTGATGCAAAAGCCGGCCCGTGTCTTGGCTGAAAACCAAATCGATTTCGATTTTTTACCGTCGGATGTCTTCAGTGATCGACAAACCTATCAAATGAGTCTTTCCAACGGCTGGCTGATTGTCAACCAAAACACGTATCGTTGCTTGATCGTGCCGACCGCCGAGTATATTCATTCGACCGTTGCCGAATTTGCTGTTCAGGCCATGGGCGAAGGCTTTCCGGTTATTTTTATCAACAAATTGCCGCAGGGTGTCAGCGACGGCATGATCAGTGGCAAGACATTACCGGAAAATCTGCGTTTCTGCCCGGTGACGACCCTGGCAGAGTTGCCGGATCTGCTGGACAAATTTGGCATCAGAGATATCGTTTTGGATCGCCCTTTCCCTTTTCTGCGCTATTTACACTACCGGACCGGAAGCGATACATTCATGTTCTTTAATGAATCCCTCAGCGACAGGGTGGACACATGGATTTATCTACCGGTAGCCGGCCCGGCGGCTTTCTACGACGGGGAGGAAAACAAGCTCTATCACGCTTTGATCCGGCCGGAGGGCAAAGGATCGAAGGTCCGGGTGGTTCTGGAGCCTTACGAGTCCTGTGTCTTGGTCTTCGGTCAAGAAATACCATCTGACCTGCCGGTTCGCAAACCCTTAAGTATGCTCAAGCCCATGCTGGAAATCAACGGACCTTGGCAGATTTCGCTGGCAACCGCAAAGGAATATCCCGACTTTAAAAATCGCCGGGAAACAGCCGTTTTGTACGATATCAGCATCGAGCGGCCAAACTTCTCGGGAACCGTTCGCTATGAAACCGCCGTTGAAGTGCAGACCGAAACCGGGCAAGAGCACGTGCTGCTTCTGGAAGAGGCCAATGAAGCCGTCGAGGTTTGGGTTAATGATACCTACGCAGGTATCAGGCTTTGCCCGCCCTACCGGTTCCCCGTCGGCGAACTTCTCGTCACCGGTCGCAACACATTGCGGATCGAGGTGACCAATACATTGGAAAATCAGATGAGAGGCAAGGTAAGTCCGGTCACATCGATTCTTCACGCATCCGGCTTTACCCTGCCGGTCGGTTTGACCGGCAAGGTGGAAATCTATTCGGCAGATGCCGGTTGACGCTGTCCGGTGAAAAGCATAAAATTTAAAACAGGAAGTTTCATGTTGGTCGGAGGTCGTTGTTATGCAGTGTACGAATTGCCAGCAAGAGATAGATCAAAATGCCAAATTTTGCCCCAATTGCGGTGCGCCGCAGCCGCATCCCGCCTACATTCGCCCCGATTATGATCCTTCACGGGGCGGCAGGTCCGATTCCATTAAGACGGCGGCGGTTCCGACCGGCGGCCTGAAATATGGCCAGACCGCGCCGATGCCGTCGGCAACCGGACAGATCGTTTTTTCCATTATTAACATCGTCTGCGGTTGCTGCAGTGCTTTTATTGGAAGCATTCTTGGCGCGATCGCTCTGGTGTTCGCAATTATGGCTACCAGTGAGACCGATTACCAAGAGGCCGATCGCAAGCTGAAGGTTGCCAAGATCCTTAACATCATCGGCATTTGCTTTTTGGCGCTGGTCCTGATTATTGTTACGATTATAGGGGTTTTGGGCAACATCGATTACTAGTTTTTCGGCAACACAATTCACAATGGGTTTTGATCAATGAATCTGCTTCTGAAAGAGACCGCGCGGGTATCCCCGTGCGGTTTTTGTTTCGATCAAGCGAAAGCCCCGAGACCGATAAAAGGAAACCAGCAACGGATTGGTTAATGCGGTGTGTAAACGGATAAACCGGACGCCGCACTCCCGCAGGTGGTCTTCGGCCGCCTGATAAAGCATGGAGCCGACGCCGTTCAGATGCAAAGAAGGCAGGACGGCAAAGCGGCTGAAGTAGGCGGTATCGTTGCCGGGGCGATGGACCAGTCGAACGGTTCCCACCAGCCCGCCCTCTTTTTCGGCAACCAGAACGTGGTCGGCGTGCAGATGTTCCAAGAGATCGTCCAAGGTTTCCAGTTGGGCGTCCAAAAGAGTTCCGATCCCGGATCTGTGGGCATAGACCGCCATCGCGATACGGATCAGTTCCAGCAAGGCGGGCGCATCGGCGTCCGTGGCGGGTCGGATGTGTGTTGCTTGAGGCGTCATGGCAGCTCGGCGCCCGGCGCAAGCAGGGTGAGCAGAACCGCCTTTTGAGCGTGCAGGCGATTTTCCGCTTCGTCAAATATCACGGAGTTCGGACCGTCGATAACCGACTCGGTTACCTCCAGCCCCCGATAGGCCGGAAGACAATGGAGGAAAATCGCCTCGGGTTTGGCGGCAGCCATCATTGCGTCATTAACCTGATAGGGTGAAAAGATCGGCAAGCGCAGCGCCTTTTCGCTTTCTTGCCCCATGCTGACCCAAGTGTCGGTATAAACAGCGTCGGCCCCGGCCACAGCAGCAAAAGGGTCGTCGGTCAGGAGAATCGAACCGCCTTGAGTCCGGGCGATCTCCCGCCCTTGGGCTATGCAGACCGGGTTACAAGTGTAGCCTGTCGGCGAGGCAATCGCGATATCCATTCCGGCTTTGGCACAAGCCAGCAGCAGGGAGTTGGCGACGTTGTTGCCATCGCCAAGATACGCCAGTTTCAGACCGCGCAGATGCCCTTTGTGTTCACGAATGGTCATCAGATCGGCCAGCGCCTGGCAGGGATGCAACAGATCGGTCAGGCCGTTGATAATCGGAATGGAGCTATAACGGGCCAGATCCAGAACATCCTGATGGTCGAAGGTCCGAATCATCAGACAATCGAGATATCGAGACATGACCCGGGCGGTGTCGGCCACCGTCTCACCGCGTCCCAATTGAATGTCCTGGGTGGATAAAAACAGAGCGTGGCCGCCCAGCTGAACCATGCCGACCTCAAAGGAGATCCGGGTGCGGGTGGAAGATTTGGCAAAAATCATGCCCAAGGTCTTCCCTTTGAGGAGAGGATGGGGAATCCCGGCCTTGGCAACGGCCTTGAGGCGGTCGGCCAGGTCCAGCAGGGTCTCAAGTTGTTCGGGCGACAGATCGCCGATGCTGATCAGATGTTTCACTTAGGATATGACCTCCTTCAGGACCGCCTCCAGATCAACGATCAAGGGCGCGATGGTTTCTTCGGGCAGGATCAGTGGCGGTAACAAGCGCAGAACGGAAGTACCGACCGAACCAATCAGATAGCCTCTTGCCATCATGGCGGATTTGACCGCCGCCGCTTGAGGCTCGCCAAGTTCGCAAGCCAGCATCAGGCCTGCGCCACGGACGGCCTGGATGATATGGGGATGTTTCTTTCGCAGATCGTACAAGGCCTGCTTCAGCTGTTGGCCACGTTGGGCCGCCGCTTCTATCAGGCCCTCTTCTTCGTACACATCCAGAACAGCCATGGCCGCGGCGCAGGCCAGAGGATTGCCGCCGAATGTGCTGCCGTGATCTCCGGGAACAAAGCCGGATGATGTGGTTTCGTCAGCCAGAACGGCACCGATCGGCACACCGCCGCCCAGTCCCTTAGCCAGCGTCACGATGTCCGGTTTGACCTGATAAAGCTGACCGGCCAGAAAACGACCGGTTCGGCCCATGCCGGTCTGGATCTCATCGATAATCAGCCGAGCGCCGGTTTGGTCACACAACGTTCTGGCCAGTTGAATGTATTCGAGGTCGGCGGGGTGCACACCGCTTTCACCCTGGATCGGTTCCAGCATGACAGCGCAGGTTGCGTCACTGACGGCTTCGCGAAGGGCTTTTTGATCGTTGAACGGCACGTGGGAAAAGCCCGGCGGCAACGGCGCGAAAGGTTGGCTGTATTGGGGTTGCCCGGTGGCGGCAGCGGTTGCCAGTGTTCGCCCGTGGAAAGATTGCAGGGCGGTGACGATTTGCTGTCGCGGCCGTCCCTGCTTATAAAAATAACCGCGGGCCAGCTTGATGGCAGCTTCATTGGCTTCGGCACCGCTATTGCCAAAGAAAACCCGGTCCAATCCGGTCAACTTGGCCAGACGTGCGGCCAAAAGGGTTTGCGGCGAATTATAATAATAATTGCTGCAGTGAATGACTTTCGCGGCTTGATCGGCGATCGCCCGAACCAGGCGCGGATGATTATGCCCCAGCACATTGACGGCGATACCGCCGATCAGATCGAGGTAACGCCGGCCATCCGTACCGTACAGCCAGACCCCCTCGCCACGCTCGATGCACAAGGGCGGTCGGGTGCCGAAACAGTTCAAATAGTGTTTTTGGTCGAGCTCAATAATGGTTTGCAATGTTTTGTCAATGGTCATGATGTCCTCCTGTGACGATCAAGGGTTTTGGGTCTGATGTGTCTGCGGTTCATGGGTGATCATGGTTCCGATTCCTTTGTTGGTAAAAATTTCCAGCAACAGACAATGCGGGATTCTCCCATCGATGATATGTGCCCGCCTGACACCGCGCTGAACCGTATCCAAGCAACCCAAGACCTTGGGAATCATGCCGCCACTGATAATGCCCCGGGCAATCAGATCGTTGATTTCCTTTTCGTTTAAGGTGGAAACAACAACGTCCTCGCCTTTTTCGTTTTTGATGATTACGCCTTCCACATCCGTAAGGGTCATCAGTTTTTCCGCTTTGAGCGCGGCGGCGATTTCACCGGCTACGGTATCCGCATTGATATTATAACTCTCCCCTGCCGCGCCGACGCCGATCGGCGCGACAACCGGAATAAATCCGTTGGCGGTCAGAGTTTCCAGCACGCTGGTATTGATTCGGGTAATGTGGCCGACAAAGCCGATATCCAACGGCTGACCCTGCTCATCGGTCGTGATGCGCTGGCATTCGATCAGACGGCCGTCAATACCGCAAATTCCGATCGCTTGGGCGCCTTTTTGCCCCAAAAGTGCAACAATTTCTTTGTTGGTCTTGCCGGCCAGGACCATTTGGGCCACGGTCATGGTTTGGGCATCGGTCACGCGCAGGCCGTTTTGAAATTTTGAACGAATGGATAGTCGGTCAAGCATGGAATTGATCTCAGGACCGCCGCCGTGAACCAAAATCGGATTGATTCCGATGTATTTCAGCAAGGTGACGTCATTCATCACCCGATGCTTTAATTCTTCGTCGATCATGGCATTACCGCCGTACTTGATCACAACGGTTTTGCCGCTGAAACTTTGAATATAAGGCAGAGCCTCGATCAGGATTTCGGCCTTGGCGATGATTCCCTGCATTTCATTGACTTTTAAATTTTGCATGTTCAGCCTCCGTGTTGTTCCGTGATGGATTCTAGATGGCAAATCCGGGGATTTCCAGACCGGAAGTTTCCTTGAGGCCGGCCATCAGGTTCAGAGCCTGCACGGCCTGCCCGGCCGCTCCCTTTCCCAGATTATCAAGGACCGAAATAATTTTGACTTTGTTGGTACGGTCATCCGAAAAAACGCTGATATCAGCATAATTGGTGCCCAAAACACTGCGTGTTTCCGGCAATTGTCCTCCGGATAAGAGGCGGATGAAAGGTTCGTTTTCGTAGGTTTGGGCAAAAAGATCCTGCAGTTTTGAGGCGTCGGTACCCGGAAGAAGGTCCGCATAAACCGTGGCCAACATACCTCTTTTCATCGGGGCGAGATGAGGGGTAAAGGTCACCAGCGGCGGTTGCGACAGGCCGGCCAAAAAACCGGCTTCTTGCTCGATTTCGCTGGTGTGCCGATGACCGATCACACCGTAAGCTTTAAAGCTGGCATCCTGTTCACAAAAAGAGTAGGCGAGGTCGGACTTGCGGCCGGCACCGCTGACACCGGAAACCGCATCGACGACAATGCCCTCGGTGTTGATTACACCTGCCTGCAACAGCGGTTTAAGCGCCAGAAGCGCACAGGTTGGATAGCAGCCCGGATTGGCCACCAAGCGAGATTTTGCGATTTCATTCCGGTATATTTCCGGCAAACCATAGACCGCTTCGCCCAAGAGATCCGGACACGGATGACGGAGCCGGTATGCTTGTTCATAAACCGCCGCCCGGCGATAACGAAAGTCGCCGCTGTGATCAAGAACACGCACGCCTCGTTCAAGAAACTTGGGCACGACCGACGCCGAGACCCCGTGGGGCAGGGCCGTGATGACCAAATCACAATCGGAGACAACCTGGTCGATGTCCAAGCCGCTCAACATCGTATCGACCACGCGGTTAAAAGCCGGATAGATCTCCGAGAAAGGCTTGCCGGCATAGCTTTGTGAAACAAGCCGGGTCAGTTTGAAGAACGGATGCGAGGATAAAAGGCGTACCAGTTCAACACCGACGTAACCCGTGGCTCCGATAATCCCCACACGAAAACCTTTGTTCATCACGAATCGCTCCTTTTTCCGACCGGTTCGGCCAAGAGGCAAATTAAATAATAATTCATTATAATGTATAATTAAACACCAATCAAGAATAAAATCAACCCTGTTTTTAAAATATTTTTCAAAAAATCAAGCCGATAATTCAGGAAAGATGCGACCTTTCTTAGAAGCTTAGCCAAATTTTGCCGCCAACATTTGTTGAATTTTGCCACTATTTATTAAAATCCGATCGTGGTATAGTCATGTTACAAGCCTAAAGGCGCACACAGCAATTGGGAGGTTTTTCGTATGGCTAGTGTTTCTCTGAAAAATGTTTATAAAAGATACGAGGGCGGCGTCCTGGCGGTCAGTGATTTTACCATTGACATTGCGGATCGGGAATTCGTTATTCTGGTCGGTCCGTCCGGTTGCGGCAAGTCAACGACACTACGTATGATCGCCGGTCTTGAGGAAATTACGGAAGGTGAAATTTACATTGGTGACCGTCTTGTCAATGATGTTCAGCCCAAGGACCGCGACATCGCGATGGTTTTCCAGAACTACGCTCTCTATCCGCACATGACGGTTTACGACAATATGGCCTTTGGCCTCAAGCTGCGCAAAACGCCTAAAGATGAGATCAAGCGCCGGGTAACCGAGTCGGCTCGCATTCTGGAAATTGAGCATTTGCTGGATCGCAAGCCCAAGGCTCTTTCCGGCGGCCAGCGTCAGCGTGTCGCCCTTGGCCGGGCCATCGTCCGTGATCCCAAGGTCTTCCTGATGGATGAGCCGTTGTCCAACCTTGACGCAAAGCTGCGTGTCCAGATGCGTGTTGAAATCACCAAACTGCACCAGCGTCTGCAAACAACGTTTATCTATGTTACCCATGACCAGACCGAAGCCATGACCATGGGAACGCGCATCGTTGTCATGAAGGACGGCTTCATTCAGCAGATCGACAATCCGTCCAACCTCTATCGCCATCCCGTCAACACCTTTGTTGCCGGATTCATCGGTATGCCGCCGATGAACTTCATCAACTCCACCTTGGCGATCAAAGATGGCCGGGTGACCATCAGCTTCAATGACGTCACGATCACGTTGCCGGATAAATATGCTGTGCCGGAAGTTATGGCCTACGACGGCAAGGAAGTTATCATGGGAGTCCGCCCCGAAGCGCTGAACGACGAAAGCCGCTTTGTGGCCGAAAATTCGGAAACCAGCTTTCCGGCCCATGTTGATGTTGTCGAGATGCTCGGTGCCGAAACCTATCTATATCTTACCGTGGCGGATGTTGTTACTCTCACAGCGCGTGTTGATCCAACCGTCAGTCATTCCAAGGTGGGAGAAGTGACCACCTTAGCTATCGATGGCAATCGCGTCCACTTGTTTGACAAAGAAACCGAGCTGGTTATCCTAAGCTGACAGAAAACACGAGCCTGATCAAGGGATCTTCAAGAGGGTCGGGTGCGCAATGCATCCGACCCTCTTTTGATCCAACCGAGGCAACATTGTTCAAGATATTGTCATTCTCTTGAAACCTAAGCCGTAAAAATATAAGATAAGATAATAGGATAAAACAAGTGGAACAAGTGGAACAATCGGATAATAATAATTGGAAGGAAAACAACCATGGAAGATCTGAAACAATGCATCCGGGAAGCTGCCGGATTTATCGACCGGACGGCCGGCATTATTGACGTTGATGGGATTATTCTTGCCTGCACAGACGAAATCCTTGAAGGCCGCGAAGATCCGTCCGCCCGGGCAGTGTGGATGTCAGAGGAGGAAATTCGGATTGTCGCAGGCCGAACCTACCTCAAGTTTTCTCCGACCGAGGGGGACAATCTCCTTTGCTTCATTGAGGGCACGGATTCGGTTGCCCGAAGTTACGCTGAATTGCTGTCTCTCTGGTTTACCGCAACACTTAGGCAGCACAATTCGGAGGCGGAGCGAGAGGCTTTTCTCAAGAACGTTCTGCTTGAAAATGAATTGCCCGGCGACATTCCGCTCAAAGCCCGTGAATATAAGATTCCCTATTCCACCCCTAGGATTGTATATCTGATCCGGACGGATCAGACGGAGGAGATCGACTGCATAGAAATATTGCAAAACCTCTTTCCGGATCGTCAGTCCTATCACGTCCTGGCCATGGATGAAGAAACCATTGTCATGCTGGCCGACGCACCCCGTGACAATCCGGCTCTGACCGATGAAATGGCCGGTCAGATCCTTGACAATCTTAATGCCGAATCCATGGCCAAAATCCGGATCGGAATCGGCTTGGCGGCGAATACCCTCAAAGATATTGCCAAGTCCTATCGCGAGGCGTCATTGGCTCTTACGGTCGGCAGCATTTTTGAAAGTGATGCCTATGTCATGCGCTATGACCGGTTGGGGCTCGGCCGTCTGATCTACCAACTGCCGCCGACCCTTTGTCATATGTTTCTGGATGAGGTTTTTCCCAAGGGCGCTTTTGAGTCTTTGGACAACGAAACGCTGCGGACCATTCAGAAGTTTTTTGAGAACAACCTGAACGGAAGTGAGACGTCGCGCCAGCTTTTTGTCCATCGCAACACCTTGGTTTATCGTCTGGATAAAGTCCAAAAGATAACCGGTCTTGATCTGCGTAAATTTGATGATGCCGTGTTGTTCAAACTGGCATCAATGGTTCGAAAATATCTGGAAAGACAGGAAAAAGATGCTCTGAAAGCGACCGGTGAAAGAAGGCGGCATGGCTAAGCCGGGTCAACATTTCCTGAAGGAGGTCCGGCCTTGATTGAATTTCAGAACGTCTCCATGGAATATCACACCGGCACCGTTGCGCTTAAAGATGTAAGCTTTACCATCCAAAACGGAGAATTTGTTTTCATCATCGGTCGCAGTGGCGCAGGAAAGTCTACTTTGATCAAACTGTTGACCTGCGAAGAAAAACCAACCGAGGGGCAGGTTCTGATTGATGATTTTGATATTGCGCGCATCCGTCGAAGTCTTGTGCCCTATCTGCGCCGCAATATCGGCATGGTTTTTCAGGATTTCCGTCTGATTGAGACCAAAACGGTTTATGAAAATGTGGCTTTTGCCATGGAGATCGTGGGTCGTTCACGTAGGGTAATTGCTCGGCGTGTTCCCATTGTTCTCTCGATAGTCGGTTTGCGGGAAAAGGCCAAAGCCTTGCCGGGAGAATTATCCGGTGGTGAGCAACAACGTGTTGCCATTGCCCGTGCAATGGTCAATAACCCCATGCTGATTCTGGCTGATGAGCCGACCGGCAATCTGGATCCGACCAATAGCGAAACGGTCATGGCGCTGTTGGAAGAAATCAATCGCAGCGGAACCACCGTTGTTATCTGCACACATAATCGCGAGCTCGTCGACCAGATGAAAAAACGCGTGATTGAGATCGATGATGGCTATCTGGTTCGCGATGACGCCGTGGGCGGCTATCTGCGTCACACACCCTGCTCGACGCCGGATAATTTGCCGCCCGCAACCACAACCGGCATCGGTCCGGAGGGCAGGCAACCATGAAGCTGACTTCGGTTTTTCTCTCGCTCCGAGAAGGTTTTCGCAATCTTGTTCGCCACCCGTTGGTTATGCTGGCATCGATCAGCACCATCGCTTTGATGCTGATTCTTTTGGGATTCTTTACTGTTTTTTCCCTTAATGCGCGCCATATTATGACCGTGGCCGGACAGCAGCCGCCGATCGAAATTACCATGAGAAATGGTGTTGGCGACAAAGAGCTAGCCGATTTGGATCGCTATCTGGCAAACGACGACGATGTCTTGGAATTTCAACGCTACAGCCCGCAGGAAAACTTCAACCAGTTTGTTGACAACATGGAAAACTCGGAACTTTTTGCCGATTTCCCCATCGATAATATCCCCTATACATATACCGTACAGCTGGTTGACCCCTCGTTGGCGGAATCCTTCCAAACCAGAGTGGCCGGCTTGGCGGGCGTGCGCAAAGTTTCTCTTGAACTGGCGGTCATGTCTTTCCTGAGCGATGCCATCGTGTGGGTTAATTACGCAACCTTGGCAGCATTTGTGGTCCTTGGTCTGATTTCTTTCTTCATTATTTCCAATATGGTGCGTATTTCTGTTTTTGCCCGGGGTGAGGAGATCAGCATCATGAAGTACATTGGCGCCACCAACTGGTACATCCGGGTACCCTATATTATTGAGGGCGCTCTTGTCGGATTGATCGGCGCCGCCGTGGCCTGGGGCGTTACCATGTTCGGCTATGATCGTCTGTACAGCACGTTGATGGCCGGCGCCAAACCGTCGGATGTTCTGACCATGCTTCCGACCGAGCAATTGACAATTATTATTCTGATGATCAATCTGGTGATCGGCGTCGGTGTTGGCTCTCTGGGCAGTGCCGCTTCGGTACGTCGTCACATCCAAGTTTAGAAAGGGCAGGGCTTAATGCATAAGACACAATTATCCGGCCGGCGCTACAGCTGCAAAAGCAAGATATCCCTTGTGTTGGTTCTTCTTTTCCTGATGGGGTGGGCCACAGGAGTCGTTTCGCCTCCTGTCCAGGCTTTATCAACAACGCGAGCGGAATTGAACGAGGCCAAAGAACGCCAGTCTGCGCTGTCGGCAGAAAGAACCAGACTGGCCGGCATCAGTCGCCAGCTGGACCAAGAACGGGATGAATTAACCGGTCAATTGGCGTGGCTTAACAAGCGCAGCGATGAACAAAAAGCCCTCTATCGAGAAAAAACCGCCCAACTTGAGGCGGCTGTATCCGAAATGGAGCAGGCCTATGCCGACTATATAGCCGCGGAAGAAGATTTGGCCTCGAAGCAGGTTCAATACAGTCAACGGATCCAGACCATGATCAACTACCGGCCCAAATCAATTCTGGAGATTTTTCTTGGTTCCAGAAGCTTGCAGGGCTTTTTCACAACCCTTCAATTTATGTCGATCATTGCCGACGCGGACCAGCAGATGATCGAAGATCTTCAGGCCAGCAAGGATCATGCCGCCATGATGCGAGATATTGCCAAACAGCATGCGACGGACATGGAAGAGGTGGTCAAGCAACTTGAAGCCGAATTGGCCAAACTGGAGGCGGATGCTGCCGCAACCAAACAGGATCTCGAGGAGATTGAACTCAAGTTGTCGCGCCAGCAACAGGCCGAAGCCGACCTGCTGGCCGAGGCTGCCATGGTTGCCGAGCTGGTCAAAACACTTCAGAAAAAAGTGGCCAGCGAGCAGGCCACGGCCGCGGCGAAAGCCACGGCGGCAGCTCGGGCCACGGCCGCGGCTCAGAAAAAGGCGGTTTCCGGCAAGGGCTGGGCCTGGCCCTATCCGGCGGATCACACAATCTATTCCGCTTACGGTATGCGCTTTCATCCCATTTATCGCTATTACCGCATGCACACCGGCGTTGACCTTGGCGGAAAATATGGTAATTCCATTGTGGCGTCGCGGGCGGGTGAGGTGCTGTTAGTCCGCAATCCCTATGAAGGTCGCAATACCGGAGGGTACGGCTATGGCAACTACATTGTCATTGACCACGGCGACGGATACTGCTCACTTTACGCCCATTTAAAAAACACATTGGTTCGGGTCGGTCAGCAGGTTTCCATCGGTCAGAAAATCGCCACCTGCGGCAGCACCGGTACATCCACCGGCCCACATCTTCATTTTGAAATTTTGTACAACGGCAAAACCGTTGATCCTGCTAAGTATATTCGGTAACCCGGATCCGCTCCGGTGGAAAGCGAGCCAATCATGAACAATCAGATTTATCAGCAATTACCCTCCGGCAGGGCAACGCCGGAACCAAAACGAGGCCGGCCGATCTGGACCTATGTCCTGACGGTTTTGATCACTGCTTCAATTACCTTCATGCTCACCGCAGGCGGTGCGATTTTGATTGGTGTGGGGCTGGTCAAGGCCGGTCTGTTTGGCGGGCAATCTTCTCCCAACGTTCTTTCTTTTGCCGATGATGCCGAAACCAGAGAAGCCGTCGCCAAGCTGAAAGATACCATCAAAATTCTCGGCGACAATTATTATGAGGAACTGTCGGATGTCAAGATTCTCGAAGCCTTGGTCAGCGGTGTCGCGGATCGTATAGGCAGCCGTTATACCATGTATTTAACCGCCGAACAATACAACATGCTTGAAGAGAGCATGCAGGGCGAATACGTCGGCATTGGCGCTCTGGTGATGATGAATCGCAACGGCTTGGTGGAGATCACCGAGGTTTTACAGGGCAGCCCGGCCGAAGCCGCCGGCGTTCGTACCGGTGATGTTTTCCTTGATGTTGATGGAGTCGATGTCTCCGAGATGTCCACTGTTGAAGAGGTGGCCGCCATGGTCAAGGGAGAGGAAGGAACGATCGTTGAATTGCTGATGTTCCGACCGACCGAAGGCCGCAACCTGACCTTTCGGATCGAGCGGCGCAGGATCGTCAACGCCGCCCTGAACAGCCGCATGCTGACCGACGAGATCGGCTACATCCAGATTCGCGAATTCACAGGAGGCGTGGCGGAACTGTTTGCCGCCGCGATAGATGACTTGCAGGGTCAAGGCGCTCAGCGGCTGGTTATTGATCTGCGCAACAATTCCGGTGGCAGGGCGGATGAGGTGATCCGGATGCTGGATTACATTTTGCCTAAAATGGTCATTGCGACGATTCAGGGACGCGCCGACGGCCGCCCGTTTGAAGAAACGTGGCACTCCGATGAGGAAATGGCTGTTCCGGACACCATGCGGTATGCCATCCTGATCAATGGAATGTCGGCCAGTGCGTCGGAATTGTTTTCCGGTTGCCTGCGCGACCACAACAAAGCTTATCTGATTGGCGAGCAGTCTTTTGGCAAAGGTTCCGGCACACAGACCTTCCTCTTGCCGGATAAATCCGCTGTCAATGTCACCACTTTTCTTTATTACCTGCCAAATGGCGAAAGCATTGAAGAGGTCGGGCTCACACCGGATCTGCCGGTTGTCTTGCCGGAAGAAGCGGCAGGACTTTCCATTCACCAACTGACGCCGGAACTGGACACACAGCTGGCTGCGGCGCTGGATTATTTGGAGAATCCGGAATAGAGATATGGCAAACGAGTACACGCATCTGGCGATGCTTTATGATGAATGGCAAACCGCCGTTGATTCGAGTGCTTGGGCGGATCATGTCATACGCCTGCAAGAGCGATACAGCCGTCGTGGTGTTGGCGGTGACGGCGAGGGCGGTCGTCCGATTCTGCTGGACCTCGGATGCGGCACCGGCAGCTTTTGCTTGGCCATGGCGGATCGCGGATATGACCCGATCGGAATTGATTGGTCTGCTGCCATGTTGGATCGCGCCCGGCAAAAAACCCAAGCAAGGGAAGACCGTCCGTCGATCCTTTTTATCCAGCAGGATATCAGCCGGTTTGAACTTTACGGCACCGTTGACCTGATCGTTTGTCTCTTGGATACGGTCAATCACCTGATCCGGCCGGCTGAGGTGCAAAAATTATTCCGACTCTGTGCCAATTACCTTAACCCGGGAGCCGTACTGATTTTTGATCTGGCGACCCAACACCATTTGGCAACGACCTTGGGGAACCGGCTGTTTTTTGAAGACCAAGAAAGCCATGCGTTGTTTTGGCAAAATAAATACAATCGGAAAAGCAAAATCAGTACGGCTGAACTGGTTCTTTTTACACTTCGGCCGGACGGAACCTATGACCGATACGATGAGATTATTCGCGAACGCCTTTATGACTACCAGCAGATTCATCCGTGGCTTCTGGAAGCCGGTTTAGAGCCGGTTGGACATCATGGCGGACTGAGCATGAAGAAACCGGCCTCAACCGATGAACGACATTTTGTCGTGGCCCGCCGGCCTCTGACCTGACCAAGATGAAGGGATTGCAGTGATGAATCGGAAAGAACCAAAGGGCGACTACATTGTTCGCGCCACCGCGTACCAAGGTGCTGTGCGCGCGTTTGCCTGTCGAACCACGGTATTATGTCGGAAGGCCGTCCGGCTGCACCGGTTGTCACCGATATCTGCAGCCGCGCTGGGCAGGCTGATGAGCGGTGCTTTGATGTTGGCTCACGACCTGAAAGAAAGCCACCAATCGATCACGGCCATTGTTCGCGGCGATGGACCGATGCAGGGCATGACGGTCGTGGCCCAAGGCGATGCGACGGTTCGCGGCTTGGTTATCCAGCCGGTGGTGGAAACACGATATGCTCGACCGGGCAAGCTGGATGTTGGATCGGCTATTGGCCGGGGAACACTGACGATCATCCGTGATCTTGGTCTGAAAGAGCCGTATATGGGCACCGTCCAATTGGTATCCGGCGAGATTGCCGAGGATCTGACCTATTATTTAGCCACTTCCGAGCAGATTCCTTCGGCTGTCAGTCTCGGTGTTCGCATGGGACCGGAGGGAATTTCTCATGCCGGCGGGCTGATTGTCCAGCTCATGCCGGTCGCCGATGAATCGGTCGCCGAGCATCTGGAACGACGGGTGGTCGGTTTCCCTGATGTCAGCAGTTTGATGGAGGATGGATTTAATCCGCACCAACTGCTGGATTTGCTGCTTGGTGATCCTGACATCCGGTATCTGTCAACCGCCCCTTGTGCCTATGCCTGTCCTTGCTCAACCGATCGCATGAGACAAAATTTGGTGGCGTTGGGCCGTACCGAACTGACCGAACTGGCTTTGGATCCGAACGGAATTGATCTGCAATGTCACTTTTGCAGCAAGTCATATCATTTTAATCAAGATCAGGTACAAGGTCTGTTGGATCAGGCAGATTGACTGTTTCGGCGCGCTATCCGATAATAAACTTGCGGTCGGGATCCAAAGCCATCCTGGTTTCTTTTGATTTTCAACCGATTGCCTGACGAGGAATGATATGAAATTTTTACTTCGATCACTGACAAAAACATTATTGATTTTTATGGTTTTGCTGCTCTGCCTGAGCGGCTGTCAAGAATTTTTTTCACCGCCGAATCCCATCAAGAGTCATTCATTCGAATCGAGCGATTCGCCGGGCACGAGACAACCTCTTCCGACGGAGCCAATCTCAACCCAACCGACGATTACAACAACCGCCGAACCGACAACCGCATCCTCAATGACCGAAGGGATGACCACTGCCCCGACAACAGCGCCACCCTCCCCGTCTATGCCCCCCATATCCGGTTCGCCGGGGGTCAGCAATAGCAGCAAGTCGTGGTATTTTATTCGCCCCGACCAGTTAAACAATGATGAGCCAAACATCATTCCCAACGCCATTGCCAAAATGATTGCTCCCTATCATGTTGTCTGGCAACGTCCGATTGAAGGTCGCAAAATCGTTTATCTCACAATGGATCAGGGTTATGAATATGAAAACAACACCACGCAGATTCTTGATACCGCTAAACTCAAGGGGGTTCCGATCACTTTTTTCCTGACCGGCGCCTATATCAAGAGAGAACCGGATTTGGTTATCCGTATGCTTGAGGAAGGTCATCTGTTGGGCAACCATACCTATGACCATCCGAACCTGAGCAAGCTGGCCGCCCAAGGCGGAGGCCAAGCTGTTCTGCATGAGATAAGACGTTTGGAAGATGCCTATCGTGACCTGACAGGGCAAGAGCTGTCACGGTTTTGTCGGCCGCCGATGGGCATCTACAGCGAATTTGTTTTGGACGCACTGACACGAGAAGGTTATACGGCGGTGTTTTGGAGTTTTGCTTATCGAGATTGGTTGACCGACGATCAACCCGATCCGGCCGAAGCCAAAAGCTGGATCCTGAGCCAGTTGCACAATGGTTCGGTTATTCTGCTCCATTCGGTGTCGAAAACCAATACAGCCATTCTCGGGGAACTCATCGATGAAATCCGAGCACGGGGTTATGAGTTTGCCCGTTTGGATGATGAGCCTTGAGCCGACACGATCGTGTCAAATGCAGTTAGGGGCCTTGATTTCCTTTTAAACCATGAAAATATTTTGCTCAACCGCCCGATTAAACCGAATGGCGTAAAAAAATTGAAATTACCCCCTTGCAATTGTTAATGCTCCGTTGTAGAATAAGCGGTGCGCGACTTTTTCCTGTTCATAGCAGGCCGCAAGCGCGCAAGCGTTGAAATCGGAGATTGCCGCCGGAGACCGCTGCGGTCACCAAGGGCGGGTAACTTCGATCGAGCAGTCCGGCTCACGAAGCCGGAC